>JAQCFG010000016.1 GCA_027618255.1 Cyanobacteriota bacterium | reverse complement strand
AACAGATACTCCCGAGTGGTATAGCTTTAGAACTTCAATGCTGCAAGATCATCAAAAAGGTAAAGAGATTGAGCTTGATGATTTGCTTGGAGTTGTGTTGCGTAAGGGGAAAGAATTAGGGCTTAAGACGCCTTGTTCAAGTAATGTGTATATGTTATTGCGAGAGATGCTGCAATGACGTAGAATAGTCTTAGTGCGTTTATTAATTGCTCTATTACTGATATTTCTTCCAGCTTCAGCAGCTTTGCCTGAAGCAATAGTTACTGAGTTTAAACAGCACTATAAGAATGCAAAAGAAAGAGCAGATGGTTTGATGCAAGCTGATAACAAAACTTGGTTGTTGTTTAGATCCGAAAACAAAGCTCTTCAAGTTAGTAACGGCTCTGAGATTCAATTAGTTATTAAAGATGGAGACGATTTTCTATTTTCTGATGAGATTAACGATTGGATTTTTACACCTATTGTCAACAAGACTGTCAAAAGTTTTGATTTCTTTGATCCACAAATTCAAGCAAAGATACTTGCAACTAATATCGTCCCCACTTTCTTGGTACCGGACAGCTTTGAGTTACCGCGTGATTTAGCTATTACAATGGGGCGCTTGCCGCTTAGCTTAAGAAGCGTAGAGCTTGCTTCTGATAGAGAGTTGCGTTTCAAAGAGAGATTATTAGAAGAAAAAGCTAATAAGCCTATTGATGCGATTTCTTATTCTATTAAAACAGGATTACTCAAACGAGTTGGTTTTAGTGATCTACCATTGGTTGAGAATTTGGATGAGATGAGTGCTGGACTTAGTTATGTATCTGAAATTAAAACCATCGATGGTGATTTGTATTTGCTTGATTACCATCAAGCAAAAGTTTTTCAGATTACTAGTCCCGAAATTAAATATGATTCGTTAAAACCTAATGAGGAAATATTTAGACCTGTTTCGAAACGAAGTTTCGATGTACAGGTTGATCAAACAAAGGTAGCAACCGCGCGGAATGCGCGTGTTGCCTTTGGAGATAATTCCGACTTTCAAAACAAGTCTATTGAATCAAACTTAGAGATGACTGAACTGTTTGACCTAACTGACCTCGGTCTGGTAGCTGGTTTGCGTGATTTTCAGATTGAAAAAGAAAATGGAGTCGCATATTTCTTAGATAGCCTTGGGTCTAATATTTTTGTTGTCGATATTAAAGCAAAGAGGCTCATTAAGACAATCACTATTCCTGCTGGTTGCTCTGATATGATTAAAGTCTCACGTAGTAGTGCTGAACCAGTGCAGATTATGATGCTGTCGAAGTCAAAGTCAAGTTTGTTGAGTATTAATAGTTTTGATTACCGAATGTCTAAGACTCTTGATTTGAATTTATTAAGCAAGGATTTTCGTTATGTACCACATGCACTTGCTGTAAATGAATCCAAGGTTTTTGTGGCAGTTGAAGCAATTAATGCCAATCCTCAAAAACAATTTGCTGTTCAAGGTAAGGTTTTAGTACTTGATGCAGTTACCAGTCAATTGATTTCTTCAATTGATTTAGATTATGTACCAATAGATCTTTTGCTGGCAAAAGACAATAAGCATGTTTATGCACTTGGCTCAAACCAAGATGCAGCCTTTGTTTCAAAAATTGATTTTGAGAAGTCTTATTCGGTTGAAAATGCCAATCTCGCTCCTGATATTATTGATCCACAAAATATGACTTTTGCTAATACTGGCAAGTTTGTGTTGATTTCAAGTTCTGGCACAAATACAATCGCAGTTTTTGATCTTGCTACTTGGTCCATGGTTCACAAAATTGATATTGGTGATAGTTCTAGTATTTTGTTGGCATTATGATTTTGGATAAACCACGCGGTATCTATATTCATTTACCTTTCTGCAAAACCAAATGCCCTTATTGTGATTTTGCTAGTTTCGCCAAAGAAGATGATAAACGTCAGGTTTATATTGATGCTTTAGTTCGTGAGATTGATGCGCGTATGCAAAAATGGGCATTTGAGCCTGGGACTATTGAGACTATATTTTTTGGTGGCGGCACTCCAAGTGTGCATAGTAAAGCTGAGCTTGCCCAGGTCTTGGATAAAGTCAAGCAACACTTTAGCTTAGCTGATTCAGTGGAAATCACTCTAGAAGCGAATCCTGGGACTATAGATCGAAGCAAGCTTGAGCAATTTCTTGAGCTTGGTGTTAATAGAATTAGTTTCGGTGCGCAGAGTTTTGATGCTGCATTATTAGATAAACTTGGGCGCGGACATAGTGTGCAAGACTCAATTAATTTTATTGAGGTATTAACTGAGCTCTTTCCTGATTCTTTAAATTCATGGAGCTTTGATTTGATTTATGGTTTGCCCGGACAGACTATTGAATCCTGGCTCTCAACAGTGGAGACGGCGCTTAGTTATAAACCGCCACATATCTCTGCTTATTGTTTGAGTATTGAGAAAAATACCCCTTATGGCAAAATATATAAGGATTCTTCACATGCCACTTTGCCTCAAGAGGAAGATTTGGTAACAATGTATGAAAGAGCCAATGAACTTTTTGCTACAGCTGGTTTACAGCGTTATGAGATTAGTAATTGGGCAAAGCCCGGGCATGAAGCTAGACACAACTTGATTTATTGGCGTGCTCAGGAGTATTATGCCTTTGGCTTGAGTGCACATGGTTACGTAGATTCTTACCGTTATCACAATACTCGCGATTTGGATGAATATATTAATGCTAGTACCGTTGCAAGCAATGGGGGTATCAAAGTTGCGGCAATCCAGGTGGAATCTGTAAAAATTGATAATGAAGAAAAACTTGAAGAAAAAATAATGCTACAAATGAGACTTGCTGAGGGCTTGGATTTAGATCAGCAAATCCAAGCATATATTAATGTAGACAATCTTGAAAAGATGAAGAAAGCTGGTTTTATCAGTGGTGACAAAAATATCAAATTAACAGATAAGGCGCAGATGCTAAGTAACCGGATTATTGCAGAGCTTTGCTATCATTAACAAAGATGTTTCCTAAAGGCAAAAAGCAGTTTATTATAACTATTATTTCTTCAGTCTTAGCTGTTGCACTTGTTTTTACATTACTGAACAGAGTTGATTGGAAACATGAAATTGGTTCTATTTTAAAAAAACAAATTAACAGCAGTCTCAATGGTGATTTGAACTTTGACAATTTTGATTTTGAATTTTCTAAAGCTAATTTTTTACTAAGTCTTGATAATTTATTAGTTAAAGATTTATCTGATAACACAGTAATTAAAGCTAATAAGTTGAGTATTGATGTTGATATTACTCGTTTACTTGCCTTGAAAATTAAATTGAAGCGTATTGCGTCTGAGTACTTGCAAGTCAATGCTATGCGAGATGACAAGCTCGAATGGAACCTAGCAAATCTTTTCAAGTCCAAAAAAAAATTGTTTGCGTTTAGTTTTGGTGAAGTGGATCTTGGCAATATAGATCTTGAAGTGATAGATCAGCTTAGCTTGAATCAAGTGAACTATGAAGGATTGCGCTTGGAGATTAAGCCAGAAAGCGGACATTACAATATCAATATTGAAACTCAAAAAACACCAAATAATTATATTCGAGCTTTTGGAATGATAGCTAAAGCTAAGAAAAAGAATCTTTTAAGTAAACAATCCAAGCTTAAATTACAAATCATCAATCTTGAACCTTTGTCTATCAGCTTGATGAGTGCTCTTTTGGCTTCTGATGCAGAATTGAATGCATTAATTGATAGTTATATTGGCGATACTACATTTTCTCTCAATTTTGATTATGATAATTATGACAAGGGTGGAAAATTAGTACGTATTGAATCCAAGATAGCGAATTCAGAAGATATAGAAGATCTAGTGTTTGAATCTCGTTTCCTTTTGGATAAAGATATTCAATTTGAAAAAGCATCTTTGGTTTATGGTGCTACGACTATTGACCTTGGTGGTTTTATCAAGGATTGGCAAGAAGCAGATGCTGAGCTTGGTTTGACTCTTGATTTGGTAGATCTTAATTTGTTTGATCTGGTAGATCGTTTCCCTGAGCTTGAGTACTATATACCTGGTTTTATTTTGGAGATTTTCAATATCCTACATGGTAACGATTATCTCAATGGTAGATTGAATTTGAGCTCCAAATTGAGTGCGCCTGACTTGCTTGCCAAGCTCAAGATTAACACTAAGCAAGAACGACTCCTGAGTTCAAAAGAGGAAGAAATCGTGCCAAGCTTGGTTGATAAGCAAGGTGACGTGATTGCTGATTTGCATTACGAGGGTTCTAAGATTGTAGTCCGTGAATTTATATTGCCAGTAAATTATTCTGAGCTTGTATTAAGTGGTAATTATGATTTGGACGAACATAGCTTTCAGATTCATCTTGCCGCAGAAGATTTACCTTTAAGTAAAATACGTCCTATTGCAGCGAGTATCCCAATGCTTGAGGCTTACCGTACTAGCTTAACGGAATCAGCGATTATTGGTTATGCTAGTTTTGACTTGGACCTGAGTAGACAGTTTAATGCTCAAAAGCAATTGGAGACAGTTGTTAAGGGTCCTTGTCGTTTTGCTAAATTGAGCTATAAATCTTTAACTTATCCGTTGACCATCGGTGGTGTGAACGCAAGTTTTGAGATAGATTCTGACCAAGTGATCATTAATAACTTCGGTGGTTATGCTTATCACTCTAGTTTTGGTCAAGTTGAGTCTGAGAATTATATAGAAGCCAAGGGACGCTTTCGTTTGTCGAAGCCTGATATTCATTTTGAGATGGCGTCTCCCACTATTGATGCACAGACGCTTATCGAGTCTGGGATTATTAGATTGCTTTCTCCGAAACTTAAAATAGATCTCGGTACTGGTAGTTTTAATGATGTTTTGATGAGATTAGATAGTAATGGTACCAATTTTGATATGGATCTTGATATGGATATGGATTCAGTCGGCTTTCTTAGTGGAAGCGAGTCTTTAACCAATCTGAGTGGAAGCTTGTCATACAAGCATGGTCGAGTTAACTTCAATGAAGTGAGCTTCTCTTTGAATGATAAGTCTTTGATTTCCTTGGATGGTTCTGTTGAGAATGATTTGTCGCAACCTAGAATAAATATTAAAGCTGATAATTTGGATTTTGTTAAATTAATGAATTTCGTTAATGGTTCTAAATTAGGTATAGAAGCTTTGGCTGGTAGCTTAGGTGCTGACTTAGATTTCTATGCTGATTCTATTAATGGTCGTGTAGCTTTTAAGGATTTAGATTTTAACTATAAGAATCTTAAGCTATACCCAATCACTGGATTTAATGCTGATCTTTTGATTAGTAATAACCTTGATTTCGATAATATAAGGGCTCATTACGGCGAAAGCCTTATAGAGAACGGAACTTGCATGGTTGAGAATTATAAAAGTAAGGATCTGGATAGGATTGTAGATCTTGGTTTATACAGTAAAGTCAATATTGATGATTTCTATACTGTAATGCCAGATACAATGAAAAAATTCCTCAAGATCAGTGGAAAATTTCCAGTGAATATTTTTGTCAAAGGGAATCAACTCAAAAGTAATATCAAAATTAATGCTGATATAAGTAAGGCTAATGATTTCAATTTTGGCGACTGGTTTATTATGGATAAAGAGGCAACTCGTTTTAAAGTAATTAGCAAGTTTACATTGACACCTCAGTTAATTAGTTCTACTGATTGCCGTTTGGTTTTTATCAAAGATACAGATTCTGGCCTCAAGAAGACCAAAGTTCGGTCTACGTTTCATATAGAAGACTACAAAAATAAAGATGAATTAAGTTATTTCTTGAGTTTTAAAACAAAACAAGAAGATGGGATTTCCGATTTGTCTTTTATTGAGCCGCATATAAGTTCTTTGGCACCGCTCAACCTGAAGCTTGGCGCAGGTGGAATCAATTGTGATACTTTTGGTAATTTCCATGATAGGCAAACCATTTGTGAATTTAAGGGGGGCGAAGCAGTTGCTCAGAAATATGGTATCGGTGATTTGCATGCCAAAGATATTTCTGTAGATCTTTTGTCTATTGCTAACAAACCACTTGAGGTGCAAGTTGCACTCGAAGAAGGAGATTGGAATAGTATTCCTTATCGTAAACTCAAACTAGATTTGAGTGCTAATGGTAATGATATTTTTATTCGGGATATTAAAGCCCGTTCTGGTGATGGTGTTGTCAGAGGAGAGATTGATTACGACATCAAAACATTTGATTCTCGTTTTAAATTAGAAGGCAGCGATTTGCCTGCACACGATCTTGCTCAAGGCATTTGGGGCTTTGGTTCAGAGGTGCCAGAAGGCATTATTAGTGGGGTTTTTGAAGGAACTACTAGTGGTTATATGCCTGATCCAATGTTCTATAATATGGAAGGGACTACTAACCTGATTCTAAAAAATGGCAAGTTATCACAGTTAATTTTGATGCAGAAGGTTCTCACCGCTGTTAACACCTTACGTAATTTTGATTTGAACAATATTTTTCAAACCCTGGTTACCTATAAGGGTGGTACTTTTGATTATGTCATTAGTTCTATCAAGTATGACCATGGAGTCATGAGTTCCGAGAAGCTCTTACTGAAAGCTCAACAAATGGAGCTTAATCTCAATGGTTACTTTGATTACAATAAAGATCAGCTTTGGGTGAAAGGCAGTGGTTTGATTCCTAAAAAATCTAAGAGTATCTTGCAAGGGATTGGAATTGGTAAAGTTAATCTTGGTAATTTACTATCATTGGATGATCTAAGTGATGGTGGCTCTATGGAGAAGAGCTTCTTTGATTTCTCGATGGTTGGTCCTATTAGTGATCCTGATAAGACGGCAGAGAGTTTGAAGTCCAATTTTAAATGGCAGTAGCCATTTGCAATTCGACTCAAGACTCTAGCGAGCCTCTGCTAATAACTCAAGTGCTCTATCTTTATTCTCAAGTTCTTCAATCCGCGTCATCTCAATAGCAAATCTATTCTTCCGCTTCTCTAACCATTCTGGATATTGTGGATCCCTCATGGCTACTTGCATCCACTCTAGAGTTTGAGCTTCAATTGCAAAATTATATTCAGCGGCAAAGCGGGCTGCTCTATAGATCCTTGTTGGATCATCAATAAAACTATATTTGTTAAAGACTCTAATTAAACGGTGTTGAATATCTTTCATCCCACCAACATAATCAAGAATTTCACCAAATGGGTGTTTGGCTTTGGGGGGATTGATTGATTCAAGCAGGGCATTAATAGTAAAATCGCGTCGATGCAAATCTTCTTTGATACTGTCAATTATAGTTACTTGAGGGAAGTCAGCTGGTTCATCATAGATCTCGGTCCTAGTGCTGGCTAATTCAATACTGTATTCTGGCGCTTCTGGGTCTTTGATTTTGACAGTGCCAAATTGTTTAAACTCTTCGACTATCTCAAAAGTCAAATGATGAGGGTGATTGTCTTGTCTGTATTTTTGGAATTTGCGAGTGAATTCAATAGCATTGGTGTTGATCACTAGATCTAAGTCATAACAAGGCTTGAGTTCTGTGCCATGCATTTCATGCATTAATTGATTGCGCACATAACCGCCTACCAAATATATTTCATGACCTAAGGCAAAGGCCGCTGAGCCAATGTCTTGTAGTAGTGATTCGATTGTGCTACTCGTTTTCATAGCCCTTCAATGATATCAAAGAAGTTAGGAAATGAAGTCGCTACAAACTCAGTTTGCAGTATTGTGATTGGTTTAGTTGATTTAAGGGCGGCAATTCCGCAGCTCATAGCAAGGCGGTGGTCTCCGAAGGAGTTTATTTGAGCTTCTGGGATAGGTTCAAAGTCCTTACCAGCTCTTCCTTGAATTATCATACCGTCATCAGTTTCTTCAACTTCAACTCCAAGAGTCTTGAGCATATTAATGGTAGTTGCGATTCTATTTGATTCTTTGACTTTAAGTTCAGCAGCGTCTTTGATGATAGTAGTACCTTCTGCTTGAGCAGCAAGAATAGAAATCACAGGAATCTCATCAATAAGTCTTGGGATGATATCACCTTCTATCGTCGTTGCTTTGATTTTGGAACTGCGGATGATGATATCGGCAATTGGTTCTTTATTTATTTCACGCTTGTTTTCTAGTTGGTAATTGACTTTCATTGCTGTAAGCACATCAAGAATGCCGGTTCTGGTTGGATTGATGCCTACATTGTTTAATTTGAGCTTGCAGTCATCCAGTATCGCCCCTGCGACCAGAAAGAATGCGGCGCTCGAAATATCTCCCGGAACTTCCAGGACCTGCCCTTGAAGCTCTTTACCTGGATTGATTGAGACTTCTAGTCCATTGACTTCAAGATCCACCCCAAAACCCTGCATCATACGCTCAGTATGATCACGTGATTTTTCTGGTTCAGTTACTGTTGTCGTGCCTTGGGCATTGAGTCCAGCTAGTAAGATAGATGACTTGACTTGAGCAGAGGCTATTTTTGACTGGTGGCTTATTGCCTTCAATCCTTGGCTTGGTTTGATCACCAGTGGAGCCTTGCCGCCTTCTTGGCTCTCAATTACTGCGCCCATCTTAGTTAGTGGGTCAATGACTCTAGCCATCGGTCTTCCCGACAGCGACTCATCGCCCGTAAGAGTAGTTTCAAAAGGCAAGCCAGCAAAAAGTCCAGCAAGTAATCTCATGCCGGTGCCTGAATTGCCGAGATAGATATCTCCATTGGGAGCTTTAAGAGCATTAAAACCTTGACCGTGTATCTTGACTGTCTTTGCTTTCTCATCAAAATCAATCTTGACGCCTAGTGCTTTAAAAGCATTCATGGTACAAATACAATCCTCGCCAGTAAGGAAATTACTAACTTCAGTAAGCCCGTTTGCAATAGAGCCAAAAATAATTGAACGGTGTGAAATTGATTTGTCGCCAGGGATATTAATCTCTGCCTGAATAGCTTTGGTGATTTTACTTATAGTTTGTTCAGCCATTATTTTGTGACTAGTGGTTTTGCAGCGGTGATCTTACCGGTTAAGGCTGACGCTGCCACGGTCGCCGGACTTGCCAAATGAGTTCTAGCACCAGCGCCCATACGTCCAGGAAAGTTACGGTTGGTTGATGAGATGCAACGATTTTGCGGAGCTACAACACCCATGCTCATTCCTAGGCAAGGGCCACAACTTGCATGAGTCCAAAGCGCACCAGCATCTTGAAAAATATCATGAAGCCCTTCTTTCTCAGCTTGACGTTTCACTAATTGCGAACCAGGAGTGATGATTGTTGGGATTGCTACTTTTTTGCCTTTGAGAATTTCAGCAGCAATACGCAAATCAGAAATTCTTGCGTTAGTACAACTACCAATAAATGCTTGATCAAGTTCTAAGCTAGCCATTTTGTCGCCGGGCTTAACTCCCATATACTCTAATGCTTTGTCTTCAGCATCTGCTGGGATTTCTCCAGTAGTCTGGCAAGCCTCTCCAGGATTGATTCCCCAAGTCACCATTGGATCAAGGTCATTAATATCAAGTTCAACTTCAGCGTCATAAGTCGCGCCTTCGTCTGCTCTAAAGCTTAACCACTTGTCTTTCATTTCAGCAAATTTGTTGTCTGAGATTTGTTCTTTGCCTTTGAGGTATTCAAGTGTAACTTCATCAGCGGCAATCATGCCACTGGTCGCACCTGCTTCAATTGCCATATTGCATACAGTCATGCGCTCTTCCATACTCAAGTCAGTAATTGCATTACCTGTGTATTCAAGCACATAACCAGTGCCGCCTCTAAAACTAATTTTGTTGATGATTGCAAGGATGATGTCTTTGGCATAGACACCTGGTTTGAGTTTGCCAGTTACATTGATTCTCATTACTTTTGGTTTTTTGAGTAAAAGACATTGAGACAACATCGCGCCAGCATTGGCAGTAGTACCGATACCTAAAGCAAAACATGCAAAAGCGCCATTGGTACAAGTGTGTGAGTCCCCGCAACACAAAGTAGTGCCTGGTTCTACGTAACCTCTTTCTGGAGCCACGATATGACAGATGCCATTCTCGCCAATATCAAAGTGACGTATATTGTGTTTCTTTGCCCATTTGCGCAAGACTTCAGCTTGAATTGCTGTTGCAGTATCTTTGGCTGGAGCAACGTGGTCATTAATTGCCAATATTCTATTAGTATCAAAAATTCTCCCACCAAACTCTTCATCAATTTGAATAGCACCTTGAGGAGTAGTAATTTCATGAGCAACAATTCTATCCATAAATATTAGATAGTTTTCACCAGCTAGTTCTTCAACTACATGCGTGTCCCATACTTTTTCAAATAAATTCTTTGCCATGATTAGTGATTTTAGCAAATTAAGGCCCCGTCTGCTTTTTCAAGCATGGACGAGAGCAAAACTAAAGAAAAAATAATGGACGGACTTTCATCTATCTAGCCTGCACAATCATATTAATCCTCAAAATTTGACAAGCTATTTCTGTAGCAATTTTGAAAGCCGAGCTTTTAACAGTAAGAGGATCTAGAATACCTTGTTCTATTAAGTCAATACTTGAGCCGGTTGATAAATCAATGCCAGTACCCAAAGACTTGAGTTTGTTTTTAAGTTCGTGAGGATTAAAACCAGCATTTAATACGATTTGATCAAATACAGTACTCAGCGCTTTGATCATCACTTCAATACCCAAAATGATTTCTTCATCTTGATATTGAGTTTTGAGTTTTTCGATAGCAGGAATGATATTCAATTCTGCAATACCTTCTCCTAAGACATAACCTGATTTGGCTGCAGCTGCCATTGCTTTGCAAGCATCAATTATTATACGTGTGCGTTCATTTAAGATGGTTTCAGTTTCTGCCGAAATTAAAATACTTGCTCTTTGTGCTTTGGGTCCTTGAAAAATAAACCCACCAAGCTCTTCAGCAAGAATAATGG
The DNA here is from genome assembly GCA_027618255.1 of Cyanobacteriota bacterium. Lineage (NCBI taxonomy): Bacteria > Bacillati > Cyanobacteriota > Cyanobacteriota bacterium. The sequence continues at coordinate 26,148 of JAQCFG010000016.1, read as the reverse complement.
AATTAAGTTTGCTATTAAGGGTTTTGAGTGTTTCTATATCAGAGCTGATTAATTGATTTCTTGTAATTAATTTTGCTCCGGAGATTTTTTCTAATGCTTTGATATCAGAATCTTTGACGTGAGTTAAAACAAAGACACCTTCTTTGGCAAAGAATTCCTCCATTGCTGGAAACATCGAAGCTGAGCAAATAATCGCTTGGGTACCGGCTTTGATGATCTTTTTGGCAGCTTCCATTAACGACTGAATATTGTTTTCGTATTTCTTGACACCTTCATTGGTGTTGATAGCTTCACTGCTCATCGGTTCTGGTTCCATTGGACCCTGAACCAGAATTAGGTTGATATTCCTAAATTCTCGTGAGTATTTAAAATGAGTTTTTTTCTTAATGAAATGTCCATCAAGCACTTTGGATTCTAAGCCGCAACGAGCAATAATTGAATTGGCTAAATCATTTGGATCTTGAGATTTGTTCATTGCTTCAGTTATCAAGCTGGCAATCTCCTCTGAACCTCTTGCTGAGATTTTACTAATTGCTTTAAGAGCAGGGTCTTTAAGGTCTTTGATTTGAATTGAGCTTGCTTGAAGTTCTTTGAGGATTTGTGTATTGGCAATGTTGATCCCTTCTGCAATCCTATTTGGGCTAGCGCCAAGATTAATTTTTTCAAGTGCTGCTTGAAGTATTGAATCACACAAGATTGCAACAGTACTGGTACCATCACCAACTTGAGTTTCTTGTGATTTTGCTGCTTCAACTGCTAATTTGGCAACTGGGTGATCGATTTTGATATTAGAAAGAATTTCAACGCCATCATTAGTGCAAGTAAATGCTCCAAACTCATCAACCAACATTACGTCTAAGCCTTTAGGGCCGATGCTTGCTCGGATTGGGGCCATGATTGCGCTAATTGCTTTTATATTAGAGCTGAGTATCTCTGGGTATTTAATTGCTTTGTCCATATAATATCCTATTTTAGCTCGTTAACAAGAGTTCTTGTGTTTTTTTCAAAAAAACTTTGCTAATTTAACCGAAGCATAACTTAAAGATGTTAGAGATAGTGAGTAAACAGTCTGAGAAAAGGATGGGTATGTAAATGACGATTGAATCAAGACAAGAATTAAATGACGCAGCTCAAAGTGCAAGCCAGGCTCAAATAGCATTTTCCATAGCAATCAGAGACGAGTCTAATGCTGGTCCCAATGAATCCGAAGGCCTCAAAGCCAAAGTTGCCAAAGCTATGGCTGATTTAGCATTTGCGATTTCGGAGAAGGCTGCTGCTTCTGCACAGCATAGACAGGCAGAAAGTTATGAACGTAAAGTTGCAAGTAATGAAAGGGAAGCTAAGCAAGAAGATGCGATTAAGAAAGAAGAAGCTAAAGACAAAAACAAAAAACAAATTCAAGAGAAAAAGGATGATGCTAAGACTACTAGCAAAGACAGTTCTAGTAAGGCTCCCGGGCTCACTAAGTTTACTGGTGATGACATAGTACGTTCTGATAAACCAATGACCCAAGTAGAAATTCTAGCTGAAGTAGCGAAATTACAAAAAGCATCTGTGGAGCAAGCAGCTGTCCCTACTAAAGAAGCCGAAGCTCCAAAGGCAGGCTCTGAGGAAGTAGCTAGTAAAGGTTTGGCTAGTCCAACTAATGCAAATAGCTCTGCAATAACAAGTTCAACGACCAGTTCAAGTGGTGCTAGTGCTGATAAGGGTATTGCCCTAAAAGCAGCAGCAGGTAGCTCTGAAGCGAGCACTTAAGAACAGGTTTACAATTCTCCCTCCCTCCCTATGGGCTCCACTGGAGCCCATTTTTTTTGTAAGAAAATTAGATTTTAGAAATTTTTCTTGATTGTTAACTGAAGCATAATCTAAATTTTTTACATATAGTACATAGGAAAAGCTTGGAACTATAGGTTCCACGAGTCGAGAAATCATGAGAGACACAATGATTAGAAGAAAAGGAAAACAATGTCTGAATTAGGCGGCGGACAAGCAGGTGGATTCAATTCCCCTTATAACCCAAATCTTAGAGCAAATAACTCTAATGGGCAGAGCATTCGCAAGACGGCCCCGCAGACTCCTGTAGAGACAGCTCCAACAACAGAAGCTGCAACACCAACTATAGACAAGCAATCAATTGCTAATGAAGTTGTACAACGTAGATTAGATTCACAACGAATTCATAAACAAGTAGAACAAAACCGATCAGCCGAAGTTGATTCTTACTCTAGTAGAACTGAAACTGGCAATGCTAGAACTGAATTGGTTTCTAGATTCGCAAGTCATCCTTACAATGTTCGTGAACAAGAACAACGCCAACATCGTGAGCGATTAGCTCGCAATCTCAATAATGCTTCGCTTGGATTGGAAGATGCTTTAGCTGAAGAAGGTAAGGCAGCTGAAGATCAGAGCTTAGTGTCTCATCTAGCTCAATCTGCTGAAGACATTGATCCAGATGCCAAAGCACGCAAAGATCTTAAGAAGAAACGCAATGATATTTTGCGCTTAGGCGGACCAGAGGCCAAACCTTTTATTCGTTTTGTTGATAGTCAAACGATAGATGGTTTAGTTAATGAAGAAGTACAAGGTTTAATTAATGGCTTTCACGAAAATGTTTTAAAAGAAACTACTCGCATGACACCAGCTGAAATGGTTGATGGTGATCATGCAATGAGATTTTTTGCTGACAAAATTGATCCTAACAATAAAGAAGACATGCAGGCTTTGAATACTAGCTTAGCTACGGCTCATGGTAGTTCGACTGCTTTAAAACAAGAATTATATATATCACGCCAAATGGCAGATCGAAATAGAGTGAGACTGAAACCAAAAGAATTTATTCAAACTGAAGTCAAAGTATCAAAACACGAAAGAGTTATTATGATGGCAGCTAGTTTGCCTAGCCCTAAGTGGCCGGAAGGTAGCTTGCAAGCGGCCTAGGTGACTAATTTCCTAAGACCAGGGTAAAATACTAGTAATGGCTACCGAAGAGCCTAAAAAAACTGCAAAACAGTTGAGAGAAGAGCGCGATTTAATGATGGCAAAGGCTGCTATCAGAATTGCTGTGCTTTCTTACGGTAAGGCAGAAAAAGCAGAACCACCACCAGAGCTTCAAGAGTTTTGGGATGCCTTAGCGCCAGAAGCTTGGGGTGAGCATCTTAGATTATTTGCAAAAGAATTAAAAAAACTCAAAAACGTTGGTGTGAAAAAAATACTTTTTGATTTGGATCACTATATCAAAGATTGTAAAAAACTAGTTCCTGGTTTCAAGCGTAAAAAAGAAGAGATCTTATTGATGATGGCAATCGGACAAATAGATATCAAAGACTTTGTTGATACTCTTTCTACTTTACCAAACAATAAAGAAAAGCTCGACAGACAAATTCACAAACAAATTCGTGAGCTTGATTGGCAAGATGATTTTGCTTTGAGCAAGCTCGATGGATTAACCAAAGAACTTGATCAAGAACGAGTCAAGAAATCTGATATCGATAGAATTGAACGAGAAATTCAAGCACTTGAAGATGGTATCAAAGGGCGTAAAGCCAAACGTGAAGAGCTTGCACTCAAGCTTGTTGAGTGGAAGGCTAGAGGGAATATGGATATAGCAGGGGCTGACGGCAGCTTCCGCCTAGACGCCTAGAACCTGTTCGAAAAGCTCCATCTGCTGTGTTACGCTCGTCAAGACAAGTCATCATTGACGGCTCAGTCAACTCCGTTCCGCTGCTCGAAAATGCCTTGTTCTTGAACTTTCGAGGCAGCTTTTCCTTGCTCTATGAATTTATTAACACCTTCATCGCTTCCCCATTAATCATCATCTGCAAAGCTTGCTCTAGATCTTCCAGCTTCATCTCATGACTAATCAAATCATTCATTGTGATTTTGCCTGAAGCAATCAAATCAAGTGCTTCTTTAATATATTTAGGTTGGTGATGGAAGCTACCAATAATTTTGGTTTCTTGATAATGAAGTTGATAAGTATCTAATTCTATTTTGCTGCTTTTGGGCGCTCCTCCAAAAAAGTTGACAGTGCCTCCAGGACGCACTAGTGACATAGCTTCTTGCCAAGTTTCTACCTTGCCAACGGCTTCTATGACTTTGTCGGCGCCGTAGCTATAGCCAAGCCCACCGTCATTGCAAGGAGCGCGAAGCGTGATGTGGCAATCCCCTTGTGACGAGTTGAGGCAGTGATCGGCCCCATTTGCTTTAGCGAGTTTGAGTTTCTGCTCTGACCTGCCAATTGCAACAACAGTTACACCATCGATATAGTTCTTACAAAGCTTAATAAAGCATTGTCCAATTGCACCAAGTCCATAGATTGCAATAACGTCACCAGTTTGAATTTCTGTTTTGATAAATCCTTGCAAAGCAACAGCTAGGGTTTGAGTCATCACTGCTGCTTTGTAATCTATGCTGTCAGGAATTTTGTAAAGATTGTATTTTGCAATTTGTGCAGGGATTTTAATGTATTCGGCAAAAGAACCATTGAGAAAATCCAGGTTCTCGCAAAGTTGAAATTCTTTTTTTTTGCAAAAAAAACATTCATAGCAAGGGGCAGTGTTCGCTGCAATTACCCTATCGCCAGCCTTGAATCCATCGATATTGCTTTCTGTAATTTCCCCAGCAAATTCATAACCAAAAGCAGAAGGTAGAGTTTTGATAATCCGAGGATGACCCCTAAGATAGGTTTTAGTGTCAGTGCCGCCAGTAGTGGCCGCTGCAATTTGGACCAAGACTTCTCCTTTGCCAATTATGGGTTTTGGGATTTCTTCTAAGCGAATATCTTTGGGACCGTAAAAGAGCCAGGAGAGCATAGGCGATATCTTAGCAGCTGTTTTTATCTTGGGCTATTTGGCGAGAACCTTTTAGACGATATAGCGTCTATGTATTAGCGCCTGGTATTATAAATAAAACCGGCAAAATAGGCAAGCTCTGCCAAGTGAAAGTCAGATAAGGGTTGAGAATTTGTATTTTAAGAGGATCCTAATAGTATAATAAAGTAGTCTCTTTTGAGACTTAGGGTATTTCTACACAGAAATACTCTACGAATTTAACATGTTAAACCAGAACAATAATTCAAAGAAAATCATACTAGCAGCCGTTGCTACCATAATATTGGCCATTCCGGCTAGGGCTTATGACAACGAAATCGAACAAAATAGATTCATTTCAGCATATGAAACCGCTGTTAAGTCAGAGAAAGAGTTAAACCGTTTACAAGCCGTCAAGAGTTTTCAAGTTGCAAGTGATATAGAACCAAGAGATTTTGCGACTTTGACCAAACTTGGTCTGATGCATTTATATTCTGATAGCTCAGGTGAGATTAAAGACAAGAGTGTTGCCAAGTCAATTGTATATTTGACTAAAGCAAATTCAATTAAACCTGGTGACAGTATGGTTGCTTTATTGCTGGGAAGAGCTTACCAAAGTATTGGTGAGACTGAAAAGGCAATCAAGTTTTTGTCTAAGTCCGCTAACCTTGAGCCTGATAATGCTTTATTAAATACCAGTCTTGGATCTTTATATTTCGAACAAAAAGAGTTTAAAAAAACAATCGAGATTTTTAGTAAAATAGTGTTGGTTTATCCTGATAATCTTAAAGCAAGAGGTTACTTGGGTGCAGCATTGCAAGCTACTGAGAACTATCTTGCTGCAATTGAGCAGTATAACTATGTTTTGGGCTATCAACCTGATAACTACAGCATGCACAAAAATCTGGGAGACTGTTGGCTTGCATTAAAGCAATTTGATAAAGCGCGTGAGAACTATGAATTCGCGAGAGAAGTTGATCCGATGGTGCCGCATATTTATGCTGATATCGCTTTTGTTGCTAGAACTGAAGCAAACTATGATCTTGCAATTGAGAGTTATCGCAAAGCGATAGAACTTAAAGACAATCATGATTGGAAAAAAGCTTTGGCTTACACTCTCTGGACAAATAATCAAGTTGAAGAAGCAATTGAAGTCTTTGATGAGATTGGTGAATACTCAGTCAGTGGCTATTTATACCAGAGCCTCGGCAAATTTGATGAAGCTATTGTAAGTTACAACAAAGCAATCGAACTAGATCCAAAAGATCACAAAACAAGATTTAATTTGGCTAGACTCTATCACGACAGTCTTGAGTTTGATCTTGCCAAAGAGGGCTACCAAAAGGTTCTTGAGCAAAAGCCTGATGATGTAGAGACTTTATTCTACCTGGCTGTCCTTGAACACGAGCAAGGCAATATTGAAATTGCCACGAAGTATTACATTGGCTTATTAACAGAACAGCTAAGCGTTGCAGCAAATTTGCCAGCGCAAGGAAAGTTAATTAAGAACAACGTTCATTACAACTTGGCTGTTGCTTACAAAGCAACTAATGAGTTCGAGAAAGCAGAAAGCAATTTTGAAAAATTATTAGACGAGGAAACGCAACAAGCCGGATTTGATAAAACAAAAGACGTCCTCAAGGAACTTAGCTTCATTAAGATAGCTTTAGGCAAGGATGAAGAAGCTGAAAAGATCATCAATGATTGGTTGAGAAAAGACCCAGCGAATGTTGAAGCGCGTAATCTCTATGCTGATTTCTTGGTGCATGTCTCTAAGGAGCGCAAAGCAGTTGACCAATTGCGCTTAGCTTCAGTGCTTGACCAGACAATAGAATCAAGACTCAAGCTTGCAAATCTCTTGCATGCGCAGAACAATCTATATGAAGCGCTTGCTGAATATCAAATGATTTTACAGGCTAACCCAGAGAATTTAAATGCGCTATTAGGTGCAGCAAATAATTTTAAGGCGCTTGGTTTTAAAGATGAAGCGATTAATATCTACAAAAAAGCAAGTGAGTCACACCCTGAAGATGTACTTGCCAACTATAATTATGGACTGTTATTGCAAGAATCCAATGAACTTGCAATTGCTATTAAGCACTATGAAAAAGTATTAGCGATTAATCCTAATTTCTTGCAAACCTATTATGTATTAGGACTCGCTTACTGGCAGCAAGGTGAAAAGCAAAACGCAAGTGAGCTTTGGGCTAAATTCTTAGAAGAATCCGCAGATGAAAACCTTAAGGCTGAAATACGCAAAACCATGGATGCTAAACCGGAAGCTATTGAAGCAGATCTTTTAATGGAAGAGTTGAGTAGCCGTACATTGCGAGGAGCGGATCTAATAACGCAATCCCAAACATTGTAGGCTCTGTGAAAGATATCGATAATTTAATGAGTGGAGTGATGGAGCTGAAGCCTGGTGGTTCAGAAGCTCTTGAGAAATTATTGGCTAAAGCCAAGGCTGATGGTAAGCAGCTAAGAATTAAACTTGGAATTGATCCTACTAGTAGCGATTTGCATTTGGGACATATGGTTTGTATTCAAAAGCTCAAGCAGTTTCAGGAAGCTGGACATTTACCGGTCCTCTTGATTGGTGGTTACACAGCGCAAGTTGGTGATCCTTCTGGACGTAATGAAATGCGCCCATCCTTAAGTGCCGAGGATGTTGCCGGCTATGCCAAGACCTACCTTGAGCAAGTCTCGCGTGTGCTTGATCTGGATAAAGTAGAAGTGGTCAATAACGCTGATTGGTTTGATAAATATACAATGACCGATATGGTCAAGCTCGCTTCTAAAGTAACTGTCAATCAAATGATAGCCAAGGACGCTTTTGGTAAGAGGCTTGAAGATGGTAACCCGCTTTATGCCCATGAGATTCTTTATCCACTTTTGCAAGGACAGGACAGTGTAGAGATCAAGGCTGATATAGAACTCGGTGGTATTGATCAATTATTCAATTTGATGGTAGGTAGAGATTTGCAAAAAGCCAATGACCAAAAGCCACAGCTTTGCATGTGCATGCCTTTATTGATTGGTCTTGATGGCGCTAAGAAGATGTCTAAGACATCTGGCAACTTTATTGCGCTCAATGACAGCGCCAAAGAGATGTTTGGCAAGTCTATGAGTATTCCTGATGAGTTAATTTTGGATTACTTTACTTTGGCTACTCGTTTGAATCCTACACAAGTGGCAGCAATTAAATCAAGACTTGAGTCGGGAGAGAATCCAAGACATATCAAAGACCAGCTGGCTCAAACTATTGTGGCAATTTATTTTTCAGCGGATGAAGCCAAACAAGAATCAGCCAACTTTGCTAAACAATTTGCTCAAAAAGAAATCCCCGATGTTATTCCTGAATATAAACTCAATGGCAGCAATATTCTTGCTGACGTTATGGTGGCTGCAGGACTTTGCCAGACCAAGGGTGAAGCAAAGCGATTAGTCCAAGGTGGCGGAGTGAAGCTTGATGGCGTCAAGCTTAGTGACCCGTTGGCTGAGTTAGATCCCTGTAATGGAGCAGTTTTGCAGGCTGGGAAGCGCAAGTTTGTGAGATTGTCATAGTGATGACTCAACCCAATATCACCCAACTAATAGAATCACTAGATCACAATCTTCAGTTTGTTTCTGAGATGTTGCAGGCTAGTATTAGGCTCTTTGTTAAGAGTGACAATGGAATTACTATCCATAATTATTTTCATCCTAACCAGGACTCTTTGTATCTTGGACCTAAGACTATGGATCAAAGTCAGGAAGAACGTTTCCTAGCTCATAAAGATATTTCAGTTGATAAAGCATTTAAGTTGGGTAGACCAATTCTCGGACAATATGGTTTGGTGATTAATAACAGAAGAATCCAGGAGTTTGCTTACCCAATTCGTCTTAGAGAGGACGGGAATGTGCTTGCTGTGATTGCCGTTGAGCGAGATATCTATGTGACACGTAATATTTTAGGGCAGCATTGGGATTTTATGGCTGATAACTTGATTAAAGCGCTCAAGGAAAAAATTGAAGACGGCACGAGATTCCCGCATGTGGCTTTTGGTGAGGGGGCTTTGATTGTTAAGGCGCCAGATCGGATATTTTTTGCTAATCCACTAGCATTTAATTTGATTGCCGAGCTTGCGGAACATGGTTCGCAGCTAGTCGGGCAGACTCTCGATGATTTATTTGCCAGTTTCCCGCGCAAGTACAAAGGCAAAGACGAAGGACTTTCTATAGAAGCAATTGAAGAAATAAGTCTACGTCAACGTACTATCGCTGCTCGCCATGTGAGATTGAGCGGTGAGATGTCGGTGGTTTTACTTAAGGATAATTCTGAGATCAAAGTCAAAGAGACCTTGCTCAAGGAGATTCATCATAGGGTGAAGAATAATTTGCAGACAGTTGTTTCATTACTGAGAATGCAAAAACGCCGTAATCCAGAGTTGGCGGAGGCTTTTAATGAGGCTATCAATCGTACTAATAGTATTGCAATGGTGCATGAATACTTATCTCGTTCTCATGATATTGAGACTATTGATTTTGGTTTTTTGGTACAAAAGATTCTCAAGGGTTTGATTTCCTCTTTTGGTGCTGAGAAAATTACCGTGAATTATGATTGCCCGCACAAAGTTTTTGTAGTGAGCGAAGATGCTACCAACCTTGCTTTGGTACTTAATGAAATCCTCTCAAACACACTTGAGCACACCATAGATCAATTAACTAAAATTGACATTAAACTGTTTAATGATGAGAAATTCCTTACCATGCTTGTCGTAGATGATGGCGGTGGTTTTGCTGAGGGTTTTGATTATAAGCTCAGTAAAGGTTTAGGTTGGGAAATTGTGCGTACAATAACTGAAGAAAGCTTGGGTGGCGAGCTTAGTGTGGATAATTATGAAGAAGACGGTAAACGTGGTGTGAGAGTTCAACTTAAAATGCCGTTGACTGTTTAATCGCTCATGGGTTTAATTCCCCGTAGCTCTGCATTAGGGCGCTAGATTACACCGTAATACTTTATTAGACTTGCCCTAAAAGTCAAAATCCTCTAAAGGGGCAACTACATGCTAAAATTGGGTTAATGACAACGACTGAACTAGATCCAGATCTTATTAAAGTAGTTATTGCTGATGACGAGCCTTTGATTCGTATGGATCTTAAAGAACTTTTGGAAGAAGCTTCTACATATAAAGTAGTAGCTGAAGCCAAGGATGGTGATGAAGCAGTGAGAGCAATTGAAGAGCATGAGCCTGATATCGTGTTTATGGATATCCGCATGCCCAATAAAGATGGCATCGCTGCAGCTAAAGAGGTCCAAGAAAAGATCCAACGTCGTGTGCCAATTATTATGCTGACAGCTTATAGTCAGCCAGAATTATATGAAGAAGCGTCCAAGGCTGGTGTCTTTGCTTATCTCACCAAGCCTTTACGAAAAGCTGACCTTGCTCCAGCTATTGAGATTGCGATCGCTAGAGCAATGGAAATGACAGAGCTCAAAGATGAACTAAACAAGTTGAGTGGCAAACTTGAGACTCGTAAAATAGTTGAAAAAGCCAAAGGGCTCTTGATGAAAAAATTCAATCTCGATGAAACTACCGCTTATAGAAGAATTCAAAAAGCTGCTATGGATCAAAGATCTAACTTGAAAGCTATTTCTGAAGCTATTTTGAAGAATATTGGTTAGTTCTCTTCTTCTGCTAAGCTCTGATCAATTTTGTAAACTTGTTTCAAACAGTTTTAACCCTAGTCATAACTATAAATTAATTTAGTTAAAATTAAGGGGGCTTTTCAGATTAACAATTTTATAGAGTTTGTAGAATCTACTTATTAGCTGTAACTTCATCACCAACAGTCCAAGTACTACTGTTAAAGAGTAATGATTCTAATTTGCCTTCACCTTTTTTGGCAATAGAAGCAGCTTCTTGCTCTGCTATAGCAGCGTCATAGCTGCTGTGGTTTACAGATCTAATTACTCCCATCACAGTTGGCATCGATGGTTCATCAATACCAAGGCGACCGATTAGGTATGCCATTGTTGCATCTTCAGCCTTAGGATCATGGGTGATAAATTTGTTGGTTTTGCCATCATTAGCTTCAATTGTTAGTTTAGGGTGGCTACCACTTTCAAGTACAATTCCTCTGCTGTCTTTGTCAAACAATAATGGTTTACCATCTTCAAGAAACAAATTCTCTACTTCTTTAGTTTCTTTGTTTAAGTATTTTGCAAAAGCACCATCATTGAAGATGTTGCAGTTCTGTAGGATTTCTACAAATGCAGTACCTTTGTGAGCTGCAGCTGCTCTTAGGGTTTCTTGTAAATGTTTTGGATTGTGTGCTGCTGTTCTTGCAACAAATGTTGCACCAGAAGCAATTGCAAAACTCACTGGATTTAGTGGTCTATCAATAGAACCCATGAGTGATGTTTTGGTTACTTTGCCTTGTTCAGAAGTTGGTGAGTATTGTCCTTTGGTAAGTCCATAAATCCTGTTATTAAACAAAAGTATCTTGAGGTCCATGTTACGGCGGATTGCGTGCATAGTATGGTTACCACCAATGCTTAAGCCATCACCATCACCGGTGACTACCCAAACTGATAAATCAGGATTAGACATTTTGACACCAGAAGCTACTGTTAAAGCTCTGCCGTGAATAGTATGAAAACCATAAGTGTCCATATAGTAAGGGAATCTACTTGAGCAACCGATTCCAGAGATAAATGCGAACTTTTCTTTGGGAATACCAAGTGTCGGTAAAACAGTTTGTACTGAAGAGAGGATTGAGTAGTCGCCGCAACCTGGGCACCACTTAACGTCGCCTTCAGCAACGAAGTCTTTTTTGGTTAATGTACTAGGGTCTGTGTTTGTAATTGTTGCCATTTTTATTTCCTTCCGTCTTCTCTCCCGTCTTCGCTCCGCTACGACGCGGCAAGTCGTTACGACTCGATTAACGCTTCCCTTCAATTATTTCTTCAGCGATTCTCACTAAGTCACTTTGGTTAAATGGTTTAGTGTTAATTTGATTAACTGCTTTGATGTCGATTAAGAATTTTGCTCTCAGTATCATATTGAGCTGTCCTGAGTTAAGTTCAGGTAGCATTACATGCTTGTAGTTTCTGAGAATTGATTCTAGATCATTTGGAAGTGGGTTGATGTGCTTGATATGAGCTTGCGCAACTTTGTAGCCGCGTGCTAATAACTCTTCAACTGCGGATCTATTTGAACCGTAAGTGCTGCCCCAGCCAAGCAAGAGTAGGTCACCTTTGGTTTCACCGTATCTCTCTGTAGCGGGAAGATGCTTGGCGATATTGGCGACTTTTTGGGCGCGAATTCTCGTCATCTCTTCATGCACTTCAGCGCTTAGGTTTACTTTACCAGTGATATTACTTTTTTCAAGACCACCAAGAGTGTGCTCGCAACCTGGTGTTCCTGGTATTGCCCAAGGTCTAGCTAGATTTTTATTACGATTATAAGGTTGGAAAGTATCAGGATCTGTGTGGCTTTGAGTTTTGATTTTTGCGAGATCTTCAATATTGGGTAATAGCCAGGGTTCGGATCCAATTGCAATTTGTGTCTCACTTAAAATCACTACTGGAGTCATATACTCAAGTGCGATTCGACAAGCCTCAATTGCTGTATCAAAACAATCTGATGGAGATTTTGCTGCAAGAACAGGGATCGGGCTTTCACCGTTACGCCCATAAAGCACTTGTAATAAATCTGTTTGTTCAGTTTTGGTTGGAAGACCGGTACTTGGTCCGCCTCTCATTACATCAACAATCACTAATGGTAATTCAGTGATCATTGCCAGGTTCATGAATTCAGATTTGAGCGCAATCCCAGGACCAGAGGTAGTTGTAAGCGCAAGTTGACCAGCGAAGCTAGCACCAATTGCTGAACCGATTCCAGCGATTTCATCTTCTGCTTGAAATGTCTTCACACCAAAGTGTTTATACTTCGCTAGTTCTTGAAGAATTTCGGTAGCTGGAGTAATTGGGTAAGAACCAAGAAATAATGATTTATTAGATAATTTACTCGCTGCAACAAAACCTATAGAGAGCGCTTCATTACCTGTGATGTTGCGATATTTACCAGGCTTGATTTTAGCTTTGGGTACTTCATAAGTTGATTGAATCATCTCGCAAGTATCACCAAAGTTGTAACCAGCTTTCATTACATTGATATTTGCTTCTAGGACATCTGGTTTGCTACCAAATTTGCCTTCAAGCCATTCGATAGTTGGTTCAAGTGATCTATTGTATAAGAAATACATCAAACCAAGCGCAAACATATTCTTAGAGCGCTCTTTGAGTTTGGACGGTATTGGTGAATCTTTAAGTGCTTCAAGTGTCATCTTGGTGATTGGCACTTCGTAAACTCTGTATTTGGATCTATAAGTTTCGAGGATATCTTCTTCAGGATTAAAACCTGCTTTGCTTAGATTACTGTCTGTAAAGCTATCTTCGTTAATAATAAGGATGCCGTTTTGTTTAAGGTCTTCCAGATTGGTTTTCATTGCAGCTGGGTTCATTGCTACAAGTGCGTCAAGCTCATCACCTGCTGTAAAAATATTGTTAGAGGCAAATCGAACTTGAAAGCCGGAGACACCAGCTAAAGTACCAAGAGGAGCGCGAATTTCTGCTGGAAAGTTGGGATATGTTGCGATATCATTACCAAAAAGTGCGCTGGTCGTTGTAAACTGATTTCCAGTTAATTGCATTCCATCGCCACTATCTCCGCAAAAGCGAATGGTGACTGAACTAAGTTTTTCTTTGGTGGTTGACATGGTCTTTATTCTCAATATTATATAGTCTATATATACCCTCAATGTTTATGGCTAACTAAATATTTGTGCCTAGAGAGACTGGGAGTTATCTTTTGCAAGCTGGGACAATCCCGACTTTCAAAACAAGTCTATTGTGGCTAGCTAAGATCTGATTCTAGCTTTACTGGTATTATTAGTGCTTATGGCAATACTTGTAACAGGTTGTGCTGGATATATTGGAGCGATAGCTTGCAAACTTCTACTTGAGGCTGGCTATCAAGTAATTGGTATTGATGATCTTTCAAGGTCGAAACCAAGTCATTTAGTTGATGGAATAGAATTTTATCAGGCATGTATTTCTGATGAGAAGATTTTGGAGGAGATTGTTGGGAAGCATAATAGACATCATGCAAAACGAAGTTTTGCTAGTGATGTCGACACACAAAATGTCGGAACCGCGCGGAATGCGCGTGTTGCCTTTGGAGATAATTCCGACTTTCAAAACAAGTCTAATATAGAAGCGGTTATGCATTTTGCTGCATTTATTGAAGTTGCTGAATCTGTTGAGAAGCCGGGTCTATACAAAGAAAACAACTATATAAAGACAACGGTATTGGTTGATAAATTAATTAATCTTGGAATCAAGAATTTGATTTTTTCTAGTACGGCGGCTGTTTATGGACTACCAATTATGGATATTGCTTTGAAGGAAGATTCTGAGCTTATGCCAATCAATCCTTATGGTGAAAATAAATTAGCGGTTGAAAAATACTTAGAACTCAAGTCTCAAGAAGAGGATTTTAAATATATTGCATTGCGTTATTTCAATGTTGCAGGAGCTTATGGTGATATTGGCGAGGAGCATGAACCAGAGAGTCATATTATTCCAATTGCTTTAGATGCTCTTCTTGGACATCGTGAGATTTTTAAGTTGTTTGGTACTGACTACAATACTGCGGACGGTACTGCAGTCAGAGATTATATTCATGTGGTTGATCTTTGTAAGGCGCACATTGCTGCCTTAGATCTCTTTAAGTCAGGGAAAGGCATTAATCAAGCATACAATCTTGGCTACAACAAAGGATTCTCGGTACTGGAGATCGTGCGGTCAATAGAAAAGATGGCTGGTCAAGCAATTCCGCTTGAGTATTCTGATAGACGTGCTGGTGATCCAGATCGTTTAGTTGCTGATAACACTAAAGCTATTGCTGCTGGGTTTTTCAAGCCAGAGAGAGCTTCCATTGATAGAATAATCGAGGATGCGCTAGAGCACCGCAAAAAATTTCATGCAAACAGGTAAAAATTTATTTAAATCATTTTCATACTTAAGTTTGAGTAATGTCGTTGTTATTCCGGCAACTGCTTTTGCAACTGTATTAATTGCACGATTCTTGAAGCCTCATGAGCTTGGAATTTTACTTACCGCAGAAGCATTTGTTGAGATGTTTTCTTTTTTTTATACTATGGGTTTCAAAAACTCCATCTTTCAATATGCTTCAAATCATGTTGATGGTTTTAATGAGGGTTTGAGGGACGCAATGGGTAATGCCTTGCTAGTTCGCTTGCTAGTTGGAACTCCTATTGGCTTATTGATATATTTTCTTGCCGGTAAATTTAACTCAGACCCTGTTTTGGTAGAAATTATCGGACTGTATGTTTTGATTGAATTTTTTATGAGCCTAAGTAATATATTTGGAGTTGTAAGAAGAGCACTGGATCAATTTAAATTGATTGCTACAATTACAGCAACTAATAAAATAATCAAACTTGGATTAATTTTCGTTGTCTTCAAGTATTTTGGAGGTTTGCTTGAACTTGTTTATGCTTTTGTTTTGATGGAAGTGATCAAGTTTTTGATATCTTTCTTTGCAACGATGAATCTAATCAAGCCTCGTCTTTCATTGCCAGATATTGTGCCGATGATGAAGGATTCAGCACTCTATGGGATTTTCGATTTTCTTGATGGTGCTGAAAATAAGGTAGATAGGTTGATGCTTAATTATTTTCTGGGGCCAAGCGCAGTTGCTTTTTATTCTATTCCATCAAAGCTCAATCGTTTGATTAAAATGATACCACTTTCTATTAGGCAAGTATTTTTGCCACAACTACACAAAGTCAAAAGTACTGAAGAACTAAAGCCGATACTAAGAAAATTAATCATGATATTGCTTATTGCTGGCTTGCCTTTATTCTTAGGTATTTATTTCTTCTCAAAACCAGTCCTGGCGATGTTCTTTAATGAAGAATATCAGGCTGCCATTCAATTGGCACCTTTATTTGCTTTTATTGCTTTACTTTGGTTCCTCAATACTGCACCTAATATGTTACTGGCTGCTAAAGCGGATCACAAAGGCAGAAATATAATTCAACTTATTAGTATTCTTCTAAATATAGGACTGAATTGCATCTTTATCCCACGCTTTGGTATCATTGGTGCGATACAGGCAACTATTGCAGCCAATTTTGCCAAATTTGTGCTGATGCAGTTGAGGTATCAAACTAAATATGCAAACAAGTAAACCACCACTCATTCATATTGGTTACCATAAGACAGCATCGAGCTGGCTTCAAGCTAATTTGTTTGATGATTATGGTTTTAAGAGATTTATTGCTCAATCAGAGATTCGTGACAGGATAGTTTTGCCTAACGCACTTGATTTTAAGGCAACTGAATTGCGTAGCTATTATGATTCTTGCGTGACTAACGGAGAGTTTGTTTCGGTAATTAGTAACGAGCGCCTTTCTGGTAATCCACATTCTGGCGGCTATGACAGTAAAGAGCTTGCTGATAGACTTTATGCTAGTTTTCCTGAAGCCAAGGTCTTGATTGTGATTCGAGAACAGGTCTCTGCAATATTTTCTAGTTATATTCAATATATTAGAGTAGGCGGACCATGTTCAATTGATGACTATCTAGAGCCAACAGTGCGCAATATTCCGATTTTGCCGCTTTTTAATTTTGAGCATTTTAATTATTGTCGCTTGGTGAGTTATTACTATGATTTATTTGGCAAAGACAAGGTTTTAGTTTTGCCGTTTGAATTATTCAAAAACAACCCTGTCGGTTTTTGTTCGAAGATCACTGATTTTACTGGACTGGCTGCAGCTGAGACTTTGCCGTTTACCAAAACAAAAAATAAACGCATCTCTAGTTTAAGTTCGATGTTTTTGAGGCAAAGCAATAAGTTATTTGCTAAGACTAGGCTTAATCCATCAGCATTAGGTAAGAAGCAAAGCTATTTGGGGACAGGTTCTGGTGAAGGCGGCTCTTATGGCAAAATACTTGCGATTGATTCTTTAATACCTAAGTCGGTGCATGAATTCTTTGACGATAGATTGAATAAAATTATTCAAGAGACAATTGGCGATAGATACCAAAAAGTAAATCAGGAATTGGCTGAGTTGACAGGTTTGGATTTAGCAGCCTACGGTTATTGTTCAAAACAAAGTGAGCTTGTTTCGTGAAGCAGCCCTTAGTACATATTGGCTATCACAAGACAGCGACTACGTGGTTACAACACAACTTGCTTGATAATCACGAGCTTGGTTTCAAAAGATATATTTCCAAAAATGAAATTCGTGACAAAATCATTTTGCCTCATGGCTTGGATTTTGATGCTGCTTCAGTTCAAGCTTGGTACAAGTCTAAAGTTGATGAAGATGCAAGTGGATTTGAAGAAAAAATTCCTGTCGTCTCAAGTGAACGTATTTCAGGTAACCCGCACTCTGGCGGCTATGATAGCAAGCAAAACGCTGATAGGATTGCAGCGGTTTTCCCAAATGCGCGGATTTTGATTGTGATCCGTGAGCCTATTGCTGCAATTGCTTCTTGCTATTTGCAGTATGTTAAGAGTGGTGGAGTTTGCTCTCTCAAGGACTATATAGAGCCAACTCGTGATGGGCTTGCTGTTGTGCCTTTGTTTAATTTTGAGCATTTTAATTACAATAAACTAATCAATTATTATCAGAGTTTGTTTAATGATGTTCTAGTTTTGCATTATGAGGATTTTGTCAAAGCCCCTCGAGAATTTTGCTCTAAGATCACTAGTTTTGCAGGAGCTGAAGAGTTGCAGGATTTACCTTATGCCAGTCTATCTAATCAAGGTCTTTCTTTTTTGAGTTGTTTTGTACTTAGACAGTTTAATAAGCTATTTACAAAAACACGTCTCAATCCTGGTGCCCTCAAGTTTAATAAATTACAAGTCGAGCTTACTAAGATTTTAATTAAGCTAGAGTCTATTTGCCCTTCAAGCTGGCATAAGGCTTTTAGAGAGTCGATGAAGGATTATATTGCAAGTAAATTAAAAAATCACCGGTCTGAACTATCTTCTTGCATTTAACTAGCCCTTAATATTGAGTTGATAAGTATCAAAAATAGGAAAGATGAGGTGAATGATGATGAAAAAAAGTTTTATAAAAATTAGTTTGATAATCTCTTGTATTGGGCTTACAGGTTTGGCGGTATTAGCTGACGACAAAATAAGTATTGGTAATGGAGCAGAGGCAACGGTTAATGGTGCAATTGCTATTGGACATCATTTTAAAAATGACAAGGCGAATAGTCTTGCAGTAGGCTTTGGTACTAGTAAGCCTAGCTTAGAAGTGAATGCTGCTAGTGTTAATATCAACACTAAGCTTGATGTCGCTGCTGATATTAAAGCTATTAAAATAAATGCTCGAGACATTAATCTACGAACTGGCTCCGCTAGCCGGTTTCATACTAGCACTTTAAGTTCTAGTCGTATAAGGGCTTCATCTGCTAGAATTACCAGACTTGATTCAGCTGCATTGACTAGCTCTCAAATAAAAGCTACGAGTACTATTTCGGATAAGCTTAAAACAGTTGAGGCTGATCTTGGTAATGTGTCGGCAGATCATATTAGCACAGGGACGCTTTTTGTTAGTGGTGATCTTGAGGTTAGTGGTTCTGTCACAACTAAGGTTATTGCTGCTAGTGAAGCTGGCTTTGGCAATGTGAAAGCAAATAATTTACTTCTGAATAGCCTACCTAATGATCCAGAAGTGAAGAATTACAACTCATTTGTGGTCGGTACTTATTCTCATATTGAAGGAGGTGACTCCTCTATACTTGGTTCTGGGTCTTCCATTCAAGGATATCACTCAGTTGTCCTTGGTGATTCAAACACTGTAAGAGCGAACCGCAGTGTTGTCATAGGTTCTAGTAATTTAGTGGTTAGTAGTGATGCAATTGCAATCGGTTCTGGCTTGACCAATGTAGCTCGAGAAAAATCCATAGTACTTGGCTATGGTGAAGCGGCATTGTATATTGGTGATTACGCTACAACTACTAATGTTAGTGACCCTTTGCTGCCAATGGCTGAATTTTTTTATAAGCCAGATAGTCGAGTTGGTATTGGCACGCTAGACCCTCAACGTAAGCTTCATATTGGTGATGCGATGCGTTTAGAGCCTTTGAACTCGCCACCAGAAAACCCAGCAATGGGAGATATTTATATGAATAAGTCTGGAGCACTGTGTGCATATTTTAGTTATGAAGATGGCGAGGGTTATTGGGAAAAAATTGGTGGTCATGGAGATTGCGCAACTCAAGAATTTATTTTTCCATGGCCGTACCCTACAAATCCTCCAGGGCTGTACCCTACAAATCCTCCAGGGCTGTACCCTACAAATCCTTTGCCTATAGGAGGTCCAGTAAAGCCAATAGTAGGTATACCGATAGGTTCGCCTATACTTGCGGAGTAATTAGTTTTATACTAGCTTTTAGCTAAGAGGCACTAGATTTGATACAATTATCAAATGATCAGCTTCCAACAAATCATATTCAAACTCAATCAATTCTGGTCGGACCAGGGCTGTATCATAATGCAACCTTATGACATCGAGAAGGGTGCAAGTACCATGAACCCAGCAACTTTTTTGCGGGTGCTGGCAAACAAAGAATGGAAGATGGCTTGTATTGAGCCCTGTCGTAGACCGACTGATGGGCGTTATGGTGAGAATCCAAATCGTCTTCAACATTATTTTCAGTATCAAGTGATCATGCAACCCAATCCAAGTAATTCTCAAGAGCTTTATTTGGATAGTTTAAAAGCGCTTGGCGTAAATCCACTAGAGCATGATATTCGTTTTGTTGAGGATAATTGGGAAAGTCCAACACTTGGTGCTTGGGGTTGCGGTTGGGAGGTCTGGCTTAATGGCATGGAGATTACTCAGTTTACTTATTTTCAACAAGCCGGTGGCATTGAAATTAAACCTGTTGCCGTAGAGCTAACTTATGGTCTTGAGCGCATCGCTATGTATTTGCAAAATGTTGACTCGGTTTATGATTTGATTTGGCATGAGCATAATGGTAAGAAGGTACTTTATCGTGATGTTTATCATCGTAATGAAGTTGAACAAAGTAAGTACAACTTTGAAGTGAGTAGTTCTGAGAGATTATTAGACTTGTACAAATTATATTTTAGTGAAGCGACGGCTTGTCTTGATGCCCAGCTTGCGATACCGGCTTATGACTATGTGCTTAAGTGCTCGCATACTTTCAACCTATTAGATGCTAGAGGCGCCATTAGCAAGGATGAAAGACAAAACTATATCTTAGAGATTAGATCTTTGGCTGAGAAAACAGCCAGGATTTACACAGCAAAATCCTTATCCCCAATTTCGTAATAACCCGGAGTTGATAAGATTACGAAATTGCTATACATTATAAGCAGTGCTTGGTTTAATAAAAACAAAGCCCCAGAAAGCAGAATTGATTTCTGAGTATGATTTTTATTCATACACAGAGTCGGTGCATTATCATGCATATAAATTCTTGGGCGTAAATAAAAATAGGCTTGATGATCAAGAAGGCATAAGCTTTGGATTTTGGTCAAACAAAGTGAAGGCAGTTTCTGTAGTTGGTGATTTTAATAACTGGCGTTTGAATGCTAATCCAATGACTAAGATTTTTGATGCTGGATTGTGGTCTAGTTTTATCCCAAATCTCAAGCGAGATTTTGCTTATCAATTTGCTCTTCAATTTGAAGATGGTAGAGTTGAATACCTTAATGATCCTTATGCTAAGCAAATTGGTTTTACAGACGGAGCGAGTCTTGCTAAACCTTTAGCTGCAACTGATAGGCAAGGCTTGGTCAGCAGGCTCGCTTCAGTATATAAAGATGATGATTATCAGTGGGATGATGTAGCTTGGATTAAACAAAGAGAACAAAATGAACTTTCGGTGAATGCAATTTCTATTTATCGCTATGACTTAGCTGGTGAGGAAAATAATTACCAAGCCTTGGCTAAAGAGATTGTTGAAGAGATGAAATCCAAAGGTTTTACTCATTTGCTTTTGAGTTCTGTTGTTGATGCTATTGAAGACTTGAGTTATGGCAAGGACTATCAATATTTTGCAGCAAATCATGTGCATGGTAATCCTGAGGACTTCAAGTGTTTTGTGAATTACTTACACAGCAATTCAATTGGTTTGGTTTTGGATTTGCCGGTATTTGGACAATTGTCGGATTATGCGAAGAAAACCAATAACAATATGCTTTTATCCAGTGCTGTTTTTTGGCTTGAAGAATATCATATTGATGGTTTCTTTTTTAGTACGGTGCAAGATGATAGGCGTAAATTATTAACCCACAAGTCAGATGCTTTGGTTGAATTTATGAAGTCATTAACTGAGGTAATTTATAGTAGATCCAAAGGAGTTTTTACTGTAATAGAAGATGATAGTGGTATGCCTGAACTGACTAAACCTACATACAGAGGTGGTTTTGGCTTCAATATGAGTTTGAATACGAGTTTTGAAAAAGCTATCGTTGATTATTTCATTACGCCTGATGATCTAAGTAAATTACATCTCAATTCTAGTTATGCATTTGCTGAAAACCAAATGCTCAACTTTGCTGATTCCCGCCTTGAAGCTTTGGATCTGAACACCGTCAAGTTGATCCTTGCTTATAGTTATGCTTTCCCGGGAAAGAAATTAAGCTCTGCAGAGCTTATGAATAGTTTGCAAATGGGTTTTGAAATGGAAAACTCTATGATGGAAGAATATTTCTGTACTAGCTCTCGTAAGTTTTTGGGTTTGGACTCTAATGAGTTTGATCTTGCAACTTATGTAGCGGACTTGAATAAGATTTATGCTGAGAATGAAGCACTCTCTGGTACTGATTTTAAAGATAGCTGTTTTGAATGGTTGAACTATGGTGAAGATGGATTGGTGAGTTTTTTGCGCTGGTCTTGTGATTACAAAGAATTGGTTTTGTTTATTATGAACTTGCACAGTAAAGACATTAAGGGACATCTACTTGGAGTGCCGCAGCCTGGTTTGTATCTTGAGCTATTGAATAGCGACGCTGCCAAATACGCTGGACTTGCTAATGGCAATGATGATGGTGTTTATAGTTCTGACAGGCCGTCTAATAATAGACCTTATAGTCTTAAGATGGATATACCACCGCGCTCCGCTCTCATCTTTAAAAACTGCCCATAAAGTCCCATCTGCGGCGTTACGCTCATTTGCTGCAGCCATCATTGACGGCTCAGTCAACTCAGTCTGCAGAAAATTCGCAAGCCTTGCATCTGGGAGCTTTCTGAACAGTTTTGGTCTATAGCTCCATGGTTCTAGGCTTGCTATAATCATCCTTAATGCCCTTCCCTTACAAAGATCTCCGAGAATATATAACTGACTTAGAATCCGCTGGTGAATTAATACGCATCACTGAGTCTGTTAGTGCAGATTTAGAAATTACAGAAATTGCAGATAGAGTCTCTAAAGCACCAGGGTCTCACAACAAAGCACTCTTGTTTGAGAATGTTGAGGGTTATGCTATGCCAGTTTTGATAAATCAAATGGGCTCGCACAAGCGTATGCAAATGGCACTCGGTGTTAAGCAATACGATCAAATTGCTGATCGTATTAGAGAGTTTATAAAACCAGAAGTTCCTGAAGCGATGAGTGACAAGATCGCTAAATTATTTCAGCTCGCTCAGGCGCGTAATTTCCTTCCAAAGACGGTAACCAATGCGCCTTGCCAGGAAGTAGTGCTCAAGCCAGAAGATGCTAAGCCCATGCTCGACAAGCTACCAATACTCAAGTGCTGGCCTGAGGATGGCGGACCGTTTATTACTCTCACTTCTGTTTTTACCAAAGACCCTGATTCACTGGGTTCTGGACGTAATGTTGGAATGTATCGTTTGCAAAAATTTGACAACGTGACCACTGGAATGCACTGGCACAAGCATCACGACGGCGCGCATAATTACAAAAAATCACTTAAGCGAGTTAAGGATGGAGATAAAGAATCCTTGCGCATGGAGATGGCAATTGCGATTGGTACTGATCCAGTGATAGCTTATGCCGGTACTGCTCCTTTACCTGCTGCAATTGATGAGATGATCCTTGCTGGCATGATTCGCAATAAAGCCGTTGAATTAGTGCAATGCAAGACTATAGATATTCAAGTGCCGGCGACAGCAGAAATTGTACTAGAGGGCTATATTGATCTTGAAGAAGATCCAGTGACTGAGGGGCCTTTCGGGGATCACACTGGGTTTTATTCACTTGCTGATAAATATCCCTTGTTTCATTTGACAGCACTTACGCATCGCAAGAATCCGATTTATGCGACAACTATTGTTGGCATCCCGCCGCAAGAGGATTGCTATCTTGGCAAAGCAACTGAGAGGATTTTCTTACCACTCTTGCAAATGATTTGTCCTGAGATTATTGACATGGATTTGCCTTGGGATGGAGTGTTTCACAATTGCGCTTTGATCAAAATCGATAAGCAATATGCCGGGCATGCCCAAAAAGTCATGAACACTATTTGGGGAGTGGGACAGATGGCTTGGACGAAATATATTATTGTCTTTGATAAAGAAGTTGATATCCATAATTATAATGAAGCAGCTATGTATGCCTTTGGCAACACTGACCCGCAGCGTGATATTTTATTTACTAAAGGACCTGTGGATATTCTTGATCACGCTGCACCAATTATGGGCTACGGCTCCAAGGCTGGTTTTGATGCCACGCGCAAATGGGCTGATGAAGGCTTTGCTAGAGAATGGCCAGATTTGATTACTATGTCTGATGAGATTAAGGCTAGGGTTGATCAGAAATGGATAAAACTTGGTTTATAATATAAGAATGAAATGCTCTTGTATTTATAAAACCGCAATGCTCACTGGACTTGCTGTCTTTGCCTGGGGAATGATTTCCTGGATGGCTTTACCTTGGCATTCGATGACTATTAAGTCATTCAAGAATGAACAAGCTGTGCAATTGAGTTTGCTGCAAAATATAGATTCAAAAGAACCTGCGATTTATTCTTTGCCATCGATGGAGAATCATGAAGCTACAGGACCTTTTGCTTTTATTGCGTTAAATCCAATGGGACTAAAGATGTCACCAGTGATGATGCTTAAGGGCTTAGCCACACAAATCCTTATTGCTTTTTTGATTACTTGGTTATTGATGCAAACAACGGGATTAAATTATTGGGGCAAGGTTAGGTTTGTTACTGTCATTGGTCTTGTAACAGCTATAGTTGCTAGCGTGCCAAACATGAATTGGTGGGGCTTTGGACTAGACTATAGTTTAGTTATGCTCGTTGATCAAGTGATTGCTTGGTTCTTGGGTGGCTCGGTTGTAGCTAAGTTGACTGATTAGTAGCCTATCCGCAAAAAACCTCTATCTGCTGTGTTTCACTCACCCTCATTTGCCTGAGCAAACTTCGGGAACGCCCTGCGGGCTCTCGTGGGCCTTGCACATGGAAGATTTTCGAATAGGCTCACCATGTTTTAATGTGAATATTTAAAAAATCCAATTCTTAACATCATTCAAAGTGGTCAAAGCAATAATACTAAGTAAAAACACAAAACCAGCTTGCATAGCGCCATTGAGCACTTTCTCTGATGGTTTTTTGCCAGCAATAGCTTCATAAGCCATGAATACCAGATGCCCGCCATCAAGCGCTGGGATTGGCAGGACGTTGATTACAGCAAGGTTGAGACTAAGCAAAATTGCAAACTCCAATAAAAGAAAGGCATTTGATTTGATGTCTTGAGAAATAATTTGCACAATGCCAACTATGCCTTTGACTTCTCCAAGCTCAACGACAGCCGGTCCAACGCTCGCTCCAAAGAGAGAAGCGATTTTGCTAAAGAGAGAAGCAAAGATCGCAATCACTGAAACTAGCATTCCAATCATGGTATTCACTGTGAATTTGAAGGCTTCAATAATCCAAGTAAGTGGGTTCATTGGATATTTTTGATAGGCTTTTTGGTGTCCGAGTATTACTCCTAGACTACCTTTGGAGTAGAATTTGGTGTTGATGATCTGATATTGTTTGGCACTTGTCTCTCTTCTGATTTTGACATTGATGTCTTGGTAGCTATAGCTCTTGACTGCTTGTTGTAATTCTGTACCAGTGTTGATTTGTGTTGAATTTATTTGGATGATTTGATCGCCCGCTTTAAGTCCGGCAGCTTGAGCGGCGCTAGCTTCATCTATGAAAGCAGAGATGCTGTTGGTTGCATTGGCAGTTGGCAAGCCGATTGTAGCAGCCATGATTATGGCAAGTAAAAAAGCAAACAAGATATTGAAAACAATACCACCACTGGCAACGACAGCTCTTTGGTGCACAGGAAACTCTCTAAGCGGTTTGTCTATCTTGTATTCTTTGATTGTGTCTGGATCAGTTTCATCACCAAGCTCAGGGATTGCTACGAAGCCACCAATAAGTGCCCAGTAAAACTTAAATTGAGTGCCCCATCTTTTGCCAAGGTTGATTGATGGTCCAAATGGTAATCCAATTCCAAAAACTGGTGTTTGAAAGCCGTAGTACTTGGCTGCAAGAAAATGCCCAAATTCATGTACCACGATTAGTACGGTGATCATTAATAAGCTAATTATGACAAAGAGGAAATCCATTCTTATTATTATAACTGGTTCTCTTGTTATTGCGAGTTTGACGGGCGTGACAATCCTAACAGCTCAATAATTTGAGCTAATCACCGTCTCAGGTTTGCGCATAAGCTTCTTAAGACTCACGTATAGTAGACCAAGGAATTAAGCCGTCATTGCCAGGACCCTGAGTGTAACGAAGGGGACGAAGCAATCCAGTGTAGAAGCTAAGTCTATCAACTAGATTACTTCGCTTCGCTCGCAATGACGTTCAGAAAACTTTAGTGGTTTACTTCGTGATGCTCGCAATAACGGTATCAACCGAAATTAATTTCATTGAATAATCATCTTTTCGCTTATTACAGGCTTGGTGATTAGTAAACTCATCTACACTGATATGTTCAAAACCATAAGGTCCAGTCCTGGCTCCAGAGCTAGGGCCATACAAGCCAATAATTGTGGCATTAGATCCATAGAGGCTGGCTGCAGCAATATGCAAAGGACCAGTGTCAACTCCAATAACGGTAGACATTTCACTAAAAAATTCCGGTAGCTCTTGAAGGCTTTTGTTTACAACGATATGTAATGGTGATTTAGTCTGGCAGATAATTTCTTCAATCACTATTAAGTCTCTAATTGTTCCAAGTATGTAGATTTCGGTTTCTGGATTTTTTGTTTTGATTTTGTCAATTAATTTAGCCCATTTTTCTG
>JAQCFG010000015.1 GCA_027618255.1 Cyanobacteriota bacterium | reverse complement strand
CATGTTCATCATTACGAATCAAAGTACTTAAATCATTAGGGGCAATTCTGCCTGAATTATGGAAACCCAATCCAAAACTCACACTGGTAACACCTTTGCTCATATTATAAGCAGGGATAGTGATGATTGGTCCAGCTAAACCAGTACCCTGTAAACTACTACAACCACAAGCACCGCCGTGAGCCTGGACGGCTACAAACTGGAACAACAATATCAATATTAAAAATCTTTTCACTAGAAACTATTATTCAATGCTGAATCTGTCGCTGCTGCTGCACATACTGGTGAGCCACAACAACCACAAATCGCTCCAGTCATACTAGCAAAAACAGAACTCTTACCAAAAATTCCAGACAAAGATTTTAGTATTTGATCAAAACCTACAAAACCAGCACTGGTCAACAGAATCCGAGACAAAGTTGAGACTATATTTTGGCTTCCCGCACTTAAATTTCGACTACTAAATTGAATTAGCTTATTAATTAGTGGTGAGATAATCTGGACTTTGGATTCGACATTAATCAAGCTTGGCAGCAGTTCTTTCCATTTTTTAAGATCACGGATATTTTTCTGAAACGCCGCTATTTCTTCGCCTAAATTATTTACATGACTATCACCACTAAATTTTTCAATGATAGCTACTGCTGTAGTAGCAAAGAACCTTGCCATGTTAGTCCCCAAGCCAATTTTATTCTTTGTAGCCTCAGCTAAGGCTTTATCACCTGCCGCGGCACCAGAAACCAAATAAGTCAAAGCAAGCCTGCCTAACTTAGTACGGCCTCTATTCAATGCATGCATCCCAGTAATTGCAGTAAGAGTCTTTAATATCTGTGGAATTTTAGCCTTAGACAATAATTTACTAATAATCAAAGCTGGTGAAAGAAAGGAAACGTTGAGACTTAGCTCTTTAAGCCATTGAGGCAATTTACTATGAGCAATAATTGACTCTAAAGTATTAGGGTGGTCATGACCGTGTGTATGCTTATGATCATGTGCTTCATTATGGTGACCGTGGCTATGATCATGCTGCTTAATATGACCATGTGGAGTACCATGGTGCTCACAGCTATGATCATGACAACTATGATCATGCTTATGTAGCTTCTCATGAATGTGGCTTATACCGTGGTTCTCTTTTAGCTGTTTGTGATCATGGCAGATTCCACAATTGTCATGGTGTATATGAGCAGCTTCTTGAAGAGGTTTTGGCTGTTTGCTTATATGACTAGCGCTTGACGAAACTCTTGACCTACTTACACCGCTATGACTAGAACGATGTTTTGGTGCATGACTTTTAGTTACAGGACGCGCTTGAGTTTTCGGACCATGATGAATTGAGCAAGCTCCATCTTTACAAGCCATTATTTAACTCCCTTACTAGTAATCACAACAGCGTTATGCGCATGCAAACTCTCAAGATGTTCAACTTTGATTTGATAATCAGCTACTCTAGCTTGCTTATCCAGACAGGCTTTGAGCCTGCGAGCAGCATCTTCACTAAACATCATATTAGTGCCATTGAGCCTGGCAAATTCTTGTTCATCTTCGCGTTTGACAGCAGCTTGCACTGGGGTAGCAAGTGTTGTTTCAATTAGATTAATCCAATAATTCAAATCAAGCTTGGCACTTACTTCATTGAACTTGAGATTGAGATTGACTTTGCTTCTTTGTGCATGCGGCACGGCAGCTTGTGACTTTTCTGAGGCAATCCAGTCAGCGACTTCATCACGACTCAATTGATCCTGATCAAACTTTTTCAAAAACTCTTCTTTAACAACTTGCCTCGCAAGAGCCGCAGAACAAGGACAAGTGCTTGAATAAATTATTTCAAGTTGCATTTCATAAACCAGCTTGGTTCCTGGACCTCTAGTCATAGACAAAGTCACAGGATAAAATCTATAACCAGTCTCATCACTCACCAGGGCTTTTTTGGCTTGAATATATTCAAAACTCACTGCTACATGAGCAGAGAAACTCAAGTTCTTATGAGTCTCAAGCATCGCTTCAGTCAAACTAGCAAGACTAGGGAAGCTCAATGGGTAAGCAGCAAAAAACTCTTTGGCTTTCAAATAAAGCCTAGACATATGAATGCCCTTGGCGTGCGGGTCATCAAGGCTGACATAAAGCTCTGCTCTCGCTGGAATCGTAGCCAAGTTGCCCTTATGATCATGAATCAAGACAGGCAACTCTACTTGAGACATGCCCACTCGATCAAGTGTGGTTGCAATTGGTGAGCGCAGCTCACTTGCTGCGTCAGGTTTTTTATTCATGTCATTGTCGATAATTTTATTCATAGTCAAACAGGTCTACAATTGTGTAGGATTGGGGACATCACCATAGACCTCCTGTGGATCAAAAGTCTTCTCACTCTCGACATACGTAAGCTCTATTGGCTTACTAGGATCATAGTCCTTGCCATTGGGCACAGTCCGGTAAAAACAAGAACGATAACCCACATGACAACTAGCACCAGAACCAGTGACAGTAACTCGTAACCAAACACAATCCTGATCGTCATCGATGCGCATCTCTTTGATGTCTTGATAAAGACCACTAGTTGCTCCTTTGTGCCAAAGCACTTTGCGCGAGCGGGAGTAATAAACCGCTTGTCCTTTTTCTATAGTTTGCTTGAGCGCTTCAGCGTTCATATAGCCCTGCATCAATAGCTCACCCGTTTGATAATCAGTAGTAACAACTGAGATCAAACCATGCTCATCAAACTTAGGCGCAAGCTCATTTGCTTCTTCGACTTGTTCTATAGTTTTGCGTTTTTGGAATATCTCGGACATTAGGGACTAATTGTAACAAATGCGTATTTCATACTTCAGTTGAAATCCAGAAATTACGTGTAATTTTGATAATTTATCAATAAAACTAGGCCCAAAGATGGCAAATCTTATAAAAAACCTCATAAAACGGAGCATTAAATCTAAGCACTAGATCTTCACAAAAATACAAATAACTAAAAGCAATAAGCCAACCTACTACTACGTCCTCTACAAAATGCACTCGCAGATAAAGACGCGATAAGCCCAAAACAAATGGCAAGGCATAAAGTAGCTCAGCATAAGGGCTAGCAACTGCAAAATGCTTGGCTATAGACCAGTACAAAACCAAAGATACTAAAGAATGTCCTGAAGGAAAACTCCAGCCCTTAACATGTTTAACTTTCCATCCAGAGACAGGTGGTCTTGGCTTGCGAATAGTATTCTTGAACGCAAGATTGACAGCATAACCCCAAAACCAGATCGAACCCACTTGATAGCCTTGTTTAAAATCAAGATACAAAAGCAAACAACAAATACAAAACTGCGGGAAGATATTGCCAGCATAAGTTAGAGTGCGAAGTATTAATCTAAGTATTTTGTCTTGCATCAATGGAAGGAGCCCAAAAACTTGTTTACAGTATCAGGCATTATTGTTTTAGCAAAGCTCATCAAGTACAAGCCCCACCATCTACAATCATATAGTCTTTTGGCGTTTCTCTCTAGTGACTTACGCAATCTGTCTCTAGCTGCCTTGAGATCACCAGCAATGATATACCAGTAAGCGCAACGCAGGTAAGCCAGACTATAGGCCTCATTTGTGTTTGGCGTATTAGCATCAAGGACTTTAAATGTCACTTCTTCAATCTTGTGAGCTTTTACATTCTGCACCGACTGTCCAGGATGCAAACGATAAGAACCAAGAGGTTCCTTGATATGCTCAAACTTACCGATACGAGCAAGGCGTAACCAAAAATCCCAATCCTCATAAGGAATAAACTCTGTATTTTGTTTACCTACCATCTCAATATATTTTTTGCGAATGATTGGAGTGACAGATGGAATAAAATTGCGCTTCAAAAGTTCTTCATAGATATTTCCCGAGTAGCCCTCAAGTTGACGCTTTGCTGGAGCAACCAGATTACTTGCCATATCCATTCTATCAACAGCCGCGTAGCAGCAAGCAAGCTCAGGATCAGCATCCATTACTACAACTTGTTTTTCTAATTTATGCAGATACCAAGTGTCATCTGAATCCACCAAACAAACAAACTCACCTTCTGACAAACTCATTCCATAAGACCTTGCAACAGCTCTCTCTGAATTGGCTTGTTTAAAATACTTGACCCTAGAATCCTTATCAGCAAAGGCTTTGACTATAGACTCAGTATTATCAGTACTGCCGTCATCAATAACTATCAATTCAAAATCAGCAAAAGTCTGAGCAAGAATACTTTCAATCGTTTCAGAGATATAATCCCCGCGGTTATAGGATGGAACAACTACACTAACTCTTGGCAACAAACTCTCCTAAGTCTAAATTATTTTTATTCATCAAGCTCTTTCCGGCAGCAGTATAAGACCACAAGCTACCTGGGTAAACAAGCATGGGCGCGTAGTAAGTATGCACATCATCAAAAACCTTGACCAAATTAGTTTGAGTTTTTTCAAGCTCTTCTTTCATAAAAATAGGCGAACCAGATTGAGCGCAAAACACTCCATCCTCTTTCATGATTCTTTTGATACCTTGATAAAAATCTACTTCTATTAAGCCAGCAGCAAAGCCCTCAGGGTCAGTTGAGTCACAAAGCACCAAGTCGTAACTAGCATCAGGAGCAGATTTGATAAACTCAAGTGCGTCTTGCACCTTGAGATCTAGTTTAGGATTATCAAACTCAGCAGCAATTTGCGGAAAGAATTTCTTAGAAACATCAATCACAGCTTGGTCGATTTCTACCATAGTTACTTTGTCTATTTGCTTGTCCCAATTGCGCAAGAGGTCACGAACGATACCACCGTCGCCAGCACCGATTACTAAGATATTTAAATTACTACGTCCAGTTAAATTCTGAAGTCCGTAAGTGGTAAGAGCTTTGTGATACATGTGTTCATCAAGATCACTGAGCATATAGCAACCGTCCAAAACTAACACAGTGCCATAAAGCTCATTTTCATAAACCAAAACATCTTGATAATCACTACGCTCGTGATAAAGCACTTCTTTTTGAGACATTCCCAGTGAGTGGTGATCTTTGTGTGTTTCATGAAACCAGTTTGTTGTTATTGTTGACATAGGGGTCTATTTTATCATCAGTATAAGGAGTGCACTTCAACCTGACCCTTATTCGACTTATTCTTACTGATTTTAGTAATGTTACTCAAGCAGATTTGAATATAATTACAGAAAATATAAGAACAGCTCCGTTGAAATGTTTGGACTGGATGACTCCAGCAGAAGCTCTTGAGAAAGAACTCGCTTTTGACACTAGCTGATAAAAATCCAACTAAATAGAGATTCAGGGGTATTTTCTCCTGATTTTGACGATTAGATCTACTTTTTGGTGGTTTTAACCTATGGATTTTTGAAATTCATTTTATCTTTTAAATTGTAATAAGCTAGGATTAACAAGTAATCTATGAGTCTTTTTAGAAAATTAAGCTAGAAGTTGGAATTTGCCTCATTCATAAGTTCTGATTTACTATCAATTATCTATTAAAACTCCCTTTATAATTCTAAGGGATTATTATGCTTAATCAGATTGCAGCTGCTGGCGCTAATTTAATACATCGAGTTGATGATAAGTTTCATGTTACCTTACCTACAGGCCTTGCAGCTATTAGAGAACCTATTGATAGCAAGCCAACAACAAAAATTGCAAATTTCCATAGAGCAATTGTCCAGACCCACTTCCCACAGCCACCAAACCCAGATAGAATCGCAAGAATTAAAGACTACTACTTCAAAGAACACGTTATCAAACCAGAAAATATTCCAGAAGCAGAATTCATAAGACAACAAAGAATTGCAAGAGACTTGGGGCATGGTGATGTCGATATTACCGATGAATTAAAAAAACAACTAACAGAAGTTATTATCCAAGACCAAAAAGCTAGAATCGAAGATTGGCTTGATTATTTACTCTCCGATGATAGCTCTAGTTACCCTATATGGGCTAAACACTGGGCTTTTGATGGAATGCTTAAGCTTGGACAATACGATAAAACAAAACAGAAATTTAGCAATAGGTCTTCTGATACTACTGCACCCTTCACTGAACTTGATAGAGAAGCTCTCGCTCTAGTGATGGACTTAGTTATTAAAAAAGTTACTCAATTTGACACTCTTCCAAATCACCTTAGTAAACAAGAAAAAAACACAAATTTAGAGGCAATATTTCCAGAAATTAAGGATGATAATCAATTAAAAGATTTAATACAAAATGCTAATTTTAGAACTCTCTATGAATATGCTATTAAAAAATTAGCTTCATCTGAAAAAAATCTTAGTACTACAGAAGGTGCATGGGTAAAGTACCCTAAAGGCTCAGATCATATAGTTCTTGTCGAAGCACTTAAGGGTAAAGGCACAGGATGGTGTACTGCTGCTGAATCTACAGCTAGGACTCAATTAAGCTCAGGTGATTTCTATGTGTATTTTTCTTTTGACTCTGAAAACAAACCTACTATTCCTAGAGCCGCTATTAGAATGCAGAATAATAGTATCGCTGAAGTAAGAGGAATTGCTGAACAACAAAACTTAGATTCTGCTATTACTGATGTCGTAGAAGATAAGCTTAAAGAATTCCAAGATGGTAAATTGTATAAGAAAAAATCTGCTGACATGAAGGCTCTTACTGATATAGAGAATACTGTAGATTTAACTAAAGACGAATTACGATTCCTTTATGAAATAGACTCCATCATAGAAGGCTTTGGTTATCAAAAAGATCCTAGAATAGCTGAAATAAAAGCTAAAAGAGATATGAAGCAAGACTATGCAAGCATCTTTGATGTCTTGGCTAACAAAGTAGCTACTTCAATAGATGAACTTAATGATGATACTAAAATCTTTGGCGGCGATTTGGATTTACGTAGCTCACAAGTGACTTCTCTTCCAGCTGCTTTAACTCATATTGGCGGCTATTTGGATTTAGAAAACTCACAAGTGACTTCTCTTCCAGATGCTTTAACTCATATTGGCGGCTATTTGGATTTATCTAACTCACAAGTGACTTCTCTTCCAGATGCTTTAACTCATATTAGCAGCGATTTGAATTTACGTAGCTCACAAGTGACTTCTCTTCCAGCTGCTTTAACTCATATTGGCGGCGATTTGAATTTATATACCTCAAAAGTGACTTCTCTTCCAGATGCTTTAACTCATATTGGCGGCGATTTGAATTTACGTAGCTCACAAGTGACTTCTCTTCCAGATGCTTTAACTCATATTGGCGGCAAGATTTGTTTCAAAAGAGATCAAAATGTTAAGGTACCAAAACTATTTGTAGAGAAAATACATTATTCATAAGGGTTCTATCTCTACTAATGGTATTAGTCTTACTGTTGCAGGGATCACTGACTCTGAATTAAAGGTTTGAGAGGAACAGGGTCGTATCCGAACAACGAACATTTAAGTTAAGGTCTGCCCCTAAAGTTTGACTCCTATGTTAATTACCGCAAGTCAATAAATTTTTTGAAGAGAATTCGTTAGGATTAAATACTTGAAAGGAGTTTGTGATGACTCGAGATTTAAGTATTGAATTTCCGGATGCTTTTTACCATGTTTGTTCACGTGGAATTAATAGACAAAATTTATATAATCAAGAAGATGATTTCTTTTATTTTCTGTCGTTATGTAGAAAAGCTGTGGAGAAATTCAATATTAGAATATTTGCTTTTTGTTTAATGCACAATCATTATCACCTTTATCTTTCAACCCCTGATGCAAACCTATCTAAGGTAAAGAGATAGGGTCCGTAGCTAGACATCAGACATTTTTATTAGTTCTTTTACTACATGTACAAAAAATCAATTACTTGATTTTGAAATTGTGATTAGTGTTTTAATAATTTTGAGTAAGCTAGGACTTCTATAATCAAATTTTATAAGCTTCGCAAAACTACATATAATTTGTCTAATGTCTAGCTACGGACCCATGCTTCCCATGCTTCACATGGACATGATGGAGGACATTCTTGTGGCTCACATTCTTGCGGTGGTCATGGTTGTGGATCTAGTTGTGGAGGTTGAAGACCCAATCCTTCAAATCTTCTCCCAGAGATAATCCTTAATAGAACATTGTCTAATTTGCAAATCACCCATTCGCTGATCCTCACAGTCCTCAAGACAGACCTGAGTAGCCTTAACCTCAGGAAATTTTTTCTTAAGGTAAACTAAATTCTTGTCTATTGGTCTTTGGCTGAGTTTGCACTCAATAAATTCAATTGGCTTATTGTTTTGCAAAATCACAAAATCTACTTCGCGCTGTTCAAGGTCTCTAAAAAACCTAAGCTCCATATCATAGCCTTGAGTATCTTCGATATAATGGCACCACTTAAGCAAATGTGAAGCAAGCATATTTTCCAAACGAGCACTTGGGTTCTCGATTAAATTCCAATCATAGAAATAATGCTTGGATTCTTTTTTCACAGCTTTAATTTTGGATGAGCCAAATGGATGTACTCTGTAAATATGATAGAGATTTTCAAATATTTCTATCCAACGACTAACTGTTTTATGTGCCACTCCAAGATCTTCTCTAAGTGAATTAATTGAAAGTATGGAAGCTACAGAATCAGAAAGCTTGTGTGAAAGCAGCTCCAACAAAGAGATCTCAGAGACCTTTTCCAAGTCCTGCAATTCTTCGTTAATCAATCTTTGTCTATATTCACGCGACCAACGCCTAGCTTCAGTCTCATCTTGAGAGAGATAAGGCTCAGGGAATGGACCAAGATCAAGAAGAGAGTTTAAAGTCTTAAAATCATTTTGATTTAATTCCCTAAATGACAATGGATGCAAACGTAAAAGATGATAGCGCCCTTGCAGCGAATCTCCTCCCTTACGGTAATGATCCAAGCGGGCACTACCAGTCACCAAAATCTGAAAATCATTAGAACGTGAATCATAAAGATCTTTGAGCAGATCACGCCACTTAGCAAACTTGTGAATTTCATCCAAGACTACAATCCCAGCAGAACTCGGAAAAACTTTTTGCAAGATTTTGTCCCTACCACTACTAGTGTCCCAATTGAGATATCGATCTTCTTGATTATCTAATAAATCTAAAGCAAGTGTCGTCTTACCTACTTGCCTAGGGCCAGTAACCAAAACCATTTTTTGCTCAAGATCTTGTTTGATCTGTTGTTCAAGGTAGCGTTTCAATATACCTATATTTTACCCTGTAGTCCAATATTTATGCCTGGATATTAACATACCGATCAAAATTTAAGATTTTTGCTTAAAAACAAAGCATAGCAAGGATAAAACGAGCCCTAAAAATATCGGTTCAAGCTCAAGCCCACAATACTGCTTCAAGAAATATCCTAAGCTTGCTCCTAATATACCAGCAAGCATAGACCAGAATCCAGCTCTTCTGGGATTGCTTTGCTTGCTAAACCCCCTTGGGGGGCTTGCAATGATATTAGGGAAATAACTTGCCAGCAAAGGCACCAACAAAGCACTAATCGCAATAGTGCCGCGCACATACATAAGCTCAATCAAAGACTCAAAATATATTGCAATAATAATTCCCAAGCCAAGAATAAAAACCAAAGCCCATTTATTAATATTAATCACTTGTTTGTGACTAAGATCTTTTTTGACTCGAAGGAAAATATCATAAGAAACCGACATCGCACTAGAGAAACCAAGTGAGTCAAGTGTCGACATCACAGTTGCAACTAAACCAGTAAAAAATATTCCTTTAAAGACAACAGGCAAAACACTAGCTGAGAAAACTAATAGCGAAGTAGCTGGTTCAAGATCAGGCATTGCAGCAAAAGCATAAAGCCCCACCAAGTTAATCATCATATCAAAAATAAACCAAAAACCAATTGACCATAGAATCCCTTGCTTGGCTGTTTTAAGATCAGGACTTGCAAAAATCCTCTGATAAAAACTTGGATGCACTATTGCCCACATTGCAATTAAAAACCATGCCAAAATCAATTGCCAAGACCATTCCCCAGTCAAGCTCAGGTGCGAGCTAGGTAAATTAGCAGTAAGAAATTCAAAACCACCATACTTGAAATAAGCAAAAGGAATCACGAAAGCTATTCCCAAAAACATAAAAATGAACTGAATAAAATCAGTGTAAACAACTGCCTTAAAACCACCTTTGATCATATAGAGTAGTGGAATCAAGGTACCGACTAAGACACAAGAGATTTTATCCCAGCCAAAAATCAATTCACAGATATAAGCAAGCGAAAGAATATAAACCGCTGGCACCATCAAGAGCAGATTGACCCCAGCTCCAAGCAAGGCAGTTGCCTTATCATAACTAGCTTCTAGTTGATCTGGAATCGAAAACAACTTGGTCTTGTGGATTTTCTCAGCCAGAAAAAATGCTACAAAAAAATAAGTAAAATACCAAAACAATCCTTGAGTAAGCCACATTACTAGCCCCTGCTTGAAAGCTAACTCGCCGACACTAAGTAAATTACCGTACCAAGTAGTAACCAAGGTCGCCACAAAAAGTGGCAAGGTGAGCTTGCGTCCTGCCAAAAAATAATTCTCCAAATCATCACCTTGCTCATTTTTAACAAAAAAGCCAATGGCAAATACTAGGACAAAATAGCCAATGAGAATTGCATAGTCAACTATAGATAGGTTTATCAAGATCTTACTAAGACCCCAGCAGTTTTGGAAATTATTTGCCTAATTTGTTTTTGTTCTTCTTTGTCCAAAGCCTCAAGCTCTTTAATAAAGTCCTTAGCAAAATCTTCATAAGCATCCTTAGCAAGAAAACCTATCAACTGACCATCATGAACTTCACCTAGTTTGCTAATAGCAGCATCTAATCTATTTTGGTTGATATAGTTTTCTGCTTCTTGTGCTAATTTCTTGCAAGCATCTGTTAATTTCACTTTGGTTTTTTTGTGTTTGGTCTTTTTGATGATTTTTTCTTCATACTTAGGATTTTTGTTTTTGATTATAACCCTAGCTTTACTTGGTAAGAATTTCGCTTCCAGTGGTTTAATAACGAGCCCCTCAGCAATATTGCTGGCTATCACTGGTAGACCCAAGTAGCCTGGTATTTTTGATTCAAATTCATATGGAAAAGCCAGACAAGCATCCAAGGTCCCTCTAAAAAGCTCTTTGGCATAGAGAAAACCAAGCTCCTCAAAAATTGACATACTTTCATCCAAGCTCAAATAACTAGCATTGTGAATACGCAAATCAAAAGCATAAAAATCATTATCAGCTGAATAACAAACCCCTTGCTGTAATTGAATTGCATCTTTGACTTTGGGAACATCAGGATGCGGATAGTAACCACCAAAAAGCTCACCAAAAATATAGAGCAAATCTGTTTCTGGATAGAGCTTTGTGACTAATGAATGAGCTTTGAGTATTTGTTCTTTGTACTTATCTCGTACTTTCTGGAAATTAAAGAACCTCTCATCCTCTTTCAGTAAGCCGGTGCGTTTGGCTGAATAAATAACTTGTCCGTCAGTAATAAAACATAAATTAGCGCCATGTATTTTTTCTTGAACTATAAACTCACCACCAGCTAAACCATTGTCATAAATAGTCGCAATAAATTCTTCTCGACTAAGATTTTCAACTGGGTGATAGGGTTTGAAACTAAATTCCATTATTGATTAATTTTATCAAAAAAATCACTCCACAAGTCTTGCAAAAACTCCAAATAAGGATAAACCAGAATCTCAGTCGAGTCATCAAGCTTGACTAGGCGTTTGACTGGGTCCTGGCTAACAAGGATTAGCTTAGTTCCTGGAAATTCTTTATGGAAGCTAAGAAGAGATTTATAATCTTGTTTGCTTGCTTTAGTAGTAATTTTAATTTCAATCGCGGACAGAGGCTCATTTTGTTTGCTTATGATAAAGTCCACTTCGTGCTTAGCATCTTGTGTTCTCCAGAATTGCAAGTCATATCTTAGCCCCCTATATTTTATGCACGCTAGTAGTTCTAAGAAAATATAATGCTCAAGAGACTTACCTGCTTCTGCACCCTGAAGGCTCTTCATTTCTCTCTGACAGATATAATTTGCAAGACCGACATCAAATAGATAAAACTTTGGAGTAGATCGTATCGTGTCTCTAGTAACTTTTCTAGAGAACGGCTCTAAGTAGTATCCCAGGAGAGTGTCTATTAAAATTTGATAGTATTCTTTAACCGTTTTAGCATCAACTCCACAGTCTCTAGCAATATTAGAATAATTTGTTAATTCTCCATGAGAAAAAGCGATTGATTTTAGAAATTTAGAAAATGCTGATAAATTTCTTACTAAACTTTCCGCTTTAATCTCTTCAGTGAGATAATCCTGAGTATAGGCTTCTAAGTCTTTGAGTGGATTTTTGCTTAAATAATGACTTGGCAAAAGTCCACGGTTAAAGATTTTAAGCAAATCTAGGTCTTTGCCTAATTCAGGATAGACAAGAGGAAACATCTTGAAACTCCAAGCGCGGCCTCCCAATAAATTCACCCCTGATCTTTTTAACTGACGGGCACTAGAACCACAAAGTATAAAATTCATCTTAGTGTTTTCAATTAGCCAGTGAACTTCATCCAAGAGTTGTGGTATTTTTTGGACTTCATCTATAACTACTAACTGATGTAGAGAATCTACTTTGAGGGCCAACAAATCCTCTCTCAGGTAGCTTGGATTTTCCTGGTAGCGTAAGTATAGGTCTGTTTTGAGTAAATCTATTACTTTGGCAGAAGGAAATTTCACTCGCAAATAGCTTGTTTTGCCAGTCTGCCTTGCTCCAAACAAAAAACAACTTTGCTGTTTAGGCAAATCTATATCCAAGATACGCTCAAAACTCATACTTAGATTATACCATTATTCAGGAGCCTACTCCGCAAAAATGTCATTATTCAGGAGCGGACTCCGTAGAAATCGCATTGAAACTGCAAATACTCTTTATTTCAGCCAAATACTCTTCTGGCAATTGTCTCTCATATTCTCTGCGCAAAGCGATAAACTCATCAACAAATCTTTTGAGATAGCGACCGGCGCGAGGATTCAATAAATAAGCCTTCCAAGCTGTCAGTTCATAATCATGCTTGCCATATTGTCCCCAAGCACCTGACTTAATATGATCTAGTAATGGAGTATCTGGTTTTTTGTGCAGCTCCCAGAACTTAAAAAAATCATCAACAAAAACCGAGAGCTGTTTTGATTGAGTTTGAAAATCTGGATCTTTAATCTCGTGCTTCAAAAGCGCTTCAGCATCTTTGACAAAACTAGGATAAGGTCTAAACAAAGTAGTAAAACCAAGTGACTTGTTAATCACCCCGATATTATTAAAGCTCATAAATCTTTGCTTGAGCATATCAGAGTACTGTAAACTAGCAGCCAAGAGGGTTTGAT
Source organism: Cyanobacteriota bacterium (assembly GCA_027618255.1). Lineage (NCBI taxonomy): Bacteria > Bacillati > Cyanobacteriota > Cyanobacteriota bacterium. The sequence continues at coordinate 24,057 of JAQCFG010000015.1, read as the reverse complement.
AGCCCTCAATACCAAGAGTGTTAAAGGCCATTGCTGCAGCATAAATCCCAATACTACTTCTAGTACACTCAAGTGAGTACTGCACAGGTGCTATTTTAGATTCGCTTGGATCAAAATACTTAAACTCACTAGCATCCCACATCAAGTGTTCAAAATCCTCTTTGTCTTTGACCACTAAGAAGCTACAACTATAAGGAGTAAAACCAGTTTTGTGCACATCGACAGTAACTGAATCTGCCAAATTTAAATTTCTAGATTTTGCTTGAATCTCAGGTAATTTCTCAATAAATGACTCAGTAAAATGCAAAGGATTCGCTGCTGTATCATAGTTATTAAAAAAACTAAATGCCCAACCAATCGCTGCATCAATGTGCAGATGCGGCTTGTGCATCTTTGGAAACTGTTTGCTAGCTTCATCAATAATCTCACGCACCGCACGCACATCATCAATTGCACAAGCATCTGTGGTGCCAACGGTAATTAAAATCGTAGGAACAACAATATTGTTTTCCATACAACTAAATAAAGTCTCTTTGAGTTTATCAAGATTGATAGAAGCATCACTATGACAAGGAATACGAATAGAGTTTTGCCTACCAACTCCAATTGCAGCTAGGTTAGTAAAGTTAGAAAAATGTCCAGCTTGTGAATTTATAAACAAAAACTTCTCTTTGACGTTCATCAAACCAGTTTCTTTGACATTGGGGAAAGCCTTGCGCAAACCAAAAATATACCCGTACATATTGCCCTTGGTGCCGCCTTCAAGAGAGAGCCCACCGGCTTTGGCAAGATCCTTAAAACCAAGAATCTTGGCAAGCGATTTGACCACGCGCACTTCAAGCTCATTTGCGCGCTTGCCATACTTACTGGTAACTAGATTTGGATTTACAATGACAGCACCAAGCGCACCAAGCACCGCAGGCAATAAAGTAATTGGCATCACATTGCGCCAATCAAGCCCAGTTCTACTGTCAATAGAATTATAAAAAGGCAAAACATAGTCAATCGCTTCTTGCTCAACTCCAAGCTCATCAGGTACATGAATTCCATAATCAAGATGGTTCATATTGACTGTCTTGTTTGGATTTTTGGAATACTCAACGGCTCTGCGCAAAAACTTTTCTAGACTTGGAAAGAACTCATCAAAATGCTTAGTATGATCAATAATCTCACCATTGAGTCCACCATTTTCGATGACATCAAGCTTGGCTTGATAGTCAGGATCAAGCGTAAAATCGTCGTTAAGGCCTAAAGTCTCGTTTGCCATGTTCTACCCCTTATTTTAACAGCTGTGTAATACTTATTTACCCAGAAATCTAAGGTTTCTGCTAGCCGCGTCCATAATCATCTTGAAACCGCTCAATATCATCCTCACCAAAATAGGTGCCAAGTTGAACTTCAATAACAATAAGATCTTCTGTGCTGCCAGCTGGATTAGCAATTCTATGTTTAGCTCCTTGAACAATCGTCACCGATTGTCCTTTCACCAAATGCTGAACTTGATCATTAAGAGTAACATCAGCTTTGCCTTGAGCTATTACCCAAAACTATGATCTTTTTTGGTGTCTTTGATAACTTAATCTATGCCCTGGCTTAACGATGAACTTCTTGACCTTGTGAGTCTTGCTATCATCCAAAACAGTCCAAGATCCCCAAGGAGTATCGCGGTAGCTGTCATGGGGGTTTAGTTTAGACTCTGGCATTAAACCAAGTTAGCATCCTGGCTTGGTTTAAGTCAACTACAGGTGAGCTTTGGAACAGTGAACTCTAAAATAGCTCCACCCAATTTAACACAATCTCCGGTATTTAAAGCTACTGGTTCCACGTCTACAAGTGCACCATTAACAAAGGTTCCATTCCCAGTGCTCTTACCCGTTATTGCTAAAGAGCCATCATCTTGTTTTGTGATCTTGCAATGCTCGCGGCTCACAGTTAAATCATTGACGAAAACAATATCATTCTTGTCTGGATCCCTACCGATTCTCAATAGTTCACCAGACGCTAGAGTTTTTAAAGCTTCTTCAATTACAGCTGCTGGCTGATTCTCACTAACAATCTCGCTCAACTTAGACTGAACTTCTGCATCGGGTAATAGCTGAGCAATTGCATCAAAAATCCTGAAAAGGTCGTCAAGAGAACTTTTTAGTTTTGGAATCCCTGCTTTTGCAATAATACTTGCTTGCACTCTATTGATTGTTTCCCACATAACTTTATCAGAGCTCATCTGACAAAAGCTTTCTAGAGGGGTTCTTTGCGTTTCATCATTCTCTCCACTAGCCAGACTACCCAATATCATCAAAACACGAGTAGTTAAAGTAAATTCTTTCCGCTGAACAGTCATAACTGTTTATCTTATCATAAAGATGGTGCCGTTGGTCGGAATCGAACCGACACTCAGTTGCCTGAACCAGATTTTGAGTCTAGCGCGTCTACCAATTTCACCACAACGGCATTACAAAGACTAATTGTACAACAATTTATGTTCTTTATACTTTCATTGCCGCAGCAACTTCAGCAGCATAATCCTCTGTCTTCTTCTCAACACCATCGCCAAGATTGAAACGAACAAATGATTCAACTGTAATGTCACCCAAGAAAGCTAATACTTTGGTACTAGGGTCTTTAACAAAAGGTTGCTCAAGCAAAACTCTTTCAGCAAGTAATTTATCAACTCTGCCTGTAACGATTTTTTCAATAATTTCAGCGGGCTTGCCTTTAAGGTCATCCTTTTGAGATTCAAGTTCTTTTTCTTTGGCAATTGTTTCAGCAGGAATCTCAGTTCTATCAATAAATTCAGGAGCTGGATTTGAAGCTGCTATATGCATTGCAATATCAGAACCTTTACTAGCATCAGCTTTAGATAAAGCAACCAAAACTCCGATCTTAGAGCCAACCGGATGTACGTAACTAGCTACTCCACCACTTGCTTCAACTAAAGCAACTCTTCTTACCTCAATCTTCTCACCGATCTTCGCTGTTAATTCAACCGCTGTATCTGCTACAGACTGTCCATTAAGATCTGCTTTCAATAAAGAATCAATGTCCTTAGTTTTGTTAGTCAATGCAGCTTGTGCAACCTTGGCTACAAAAGCTTGAAAATCCTCATTCTTAACTACGAAATCTGTTTGCGCATTCACTTCAACTAGAACTGCTGTTTTTGCATCAGCTGCTGTTGCAATTACCCCTTCAGCTGCAATATTGCCAGCCTTCTTAGCTGCTTTGGCGATACCTTTTTGCCTAAGGTAATTAATCGCCGCTTCCATATCGCCGTTGCTTTCCACGAGTGCATTTTTGCAGTCCATCATCCCTGCACTAGTCATCGCTCTAAGCTCTGCTACGTCTTTTGCTGTAAAATTCATATTTATCTCCTTAGTATATTTATCTACGTTTGCTGCCTGCAGTTGCTGCGCCGGCAATAATTGCGTCTGCAAAATACTTTGCAATCACATTGATAGATCTCATTGAATCATCATTAGCTGGGATCACGTGATCGATTCCAGTTGGGTCACAATTGGTGTCAGTCAAAGCAATTAAAACAGCCTTGACTTTTTTGGCTTCACTTACTGCAATTGCATCTTTGATTTGGTCAAAAACAACAATCACGTCTGGCTTACCACGCATTTTTTTCAAACCACCAAGTGATTTGTTCAATTTGCTAATTGTACGGTTGATACTGGCAACTTCTTTTTTACCGTAGTTATCAAAACCACCAGTTTCTTTTTGCGTTTCCAATTCTCTTAACTTATTCAATCTCGCTCTAATTGTATCGAAATTGGTAATTAATCCACCTAGCCATCTCTGGTTAATAAAAAATATATCTGCTCTTTCAGCTTCTGCTTTGCAAATTGCTGATGTTTGTTTTGAAGTTCCAACGAACATAACATTTTTGCCTAGCTTAGATTGTCTTGTCAAAAAATCTCCAGCAATCATCATGTTGTTTACTGTTCTACCTAAATTTATAATGTGAGTATTGTTACGAGTCTCAAAAATGTACTCTGTCATTTTGGGGTTCCATTCCTTAGTATCATGTCCAAGGTGTACTCCTGCAGTTACTAAATCCTTGAGTAAAGCCTTAGCTTGCTCTAGTTTTGCTGCCCTATCTACTGTTTGTTCTTTATCTGTATTTTTGTCTGTTACTGTTGTTGCCATTGTTTTCCTTTTATGGGCCTAGAATCGAGCTTTAACCTTTCTCAATTTTGCCCTGTTTTAATGCTAGATTAGCCCGAATCACGGGGAAATCTGCACAAATCTTAGCAATATAGCCGTGGCTATTGTGTTTTCTTAACTTCTACTTAATGATATTCTGCCAAAATATCCCTAATGGCATTCACTTTTAGGCTCGAAAGAGTATTAACAATAAGGAGGCAAGCTTTGGAAAAGGCTCGCCTCGCTGTGATTGCTGCCCAATCCGAACTTATCAAAGCTCAAAAACATGTAGAGAGTGTCAAATTTGAACTCAAAGAAAAACATGATGAATTAATTGAAAGTAATTATGCAATGGCAGAAAACTACCTCAGGGTCATCAAAACCCTTGATAAGAAGCTAGCTCAGGCTCAGAAAGAGCTTTTGCAACGAGAGCAAGATCTTGAAAACAAGAAACACGAACTTATAGAAGCTCAAAAGAAACTAGAAGCTCTTGAGAAACTACGTGAGAAACAAGAAGAAGAATATATCTTAGAAGAATCAAGATTAGAGCAGAGACTCACTGATGAAAGAGTAACCATGAAGTTTGCAAATGATATGTATGCAAATCAAGAAGAGATTGAAGTTTAAAACAACCTTTTACTATAGCCTTAACCAAAGCATAACCCCTACTTGTTACGAATAATACGTGAGCGTACTAATTGACCATAAACAAATAAACAAACAGCCATTGCAAAACAATGCCAACTCTTTAATCAACGGCCATAAAGCAGGCAAGGGACAGAATAGTTTCGCCAATGAACTTGCAATGATGCGCGAATCAGCTGGTCAAGCAAGATCAGAAGCAAAACCAATGATTCAAGAGGATGTTCAAGTACTTAAACAAAATCCAGCGACAAACACTACAGCAAAACAAACAACAGCTACTATGCCAGGTTTTTCTCAAGCACTCAATCAAGATGCAGAAACTCAATTAAAAACTTTACGCAATCAAGAACTCAATAAAGAAATGCTACAAACGCAAACAACTGAAGAATCTAAAAAAGAGGCTCAAGAACTTTCAGACAAATTTGGTAACTCTGAAGCATTAAACGCCAATGTTGGACAAGTCAACAATAAACAAATTACAGAAGCAATGCGTGAAGGCAATATTGCTCAGCAAGAAGCGAATTACAATGATAGTTCTAACGAAAGAAAAAGACAGCTTGCAAATTGGGAAGAGCTTGCTCCATCAATTATTGAAGATCCAACCAACAAAGCCATTAGACTTGATATACCAGGGATCGCAGATCTAGAAACTCTCATTATCAGAATGAATAAAGGATCAGTTGGCATCCAAGTTATAGGTTCCAAAGGAGCGATGGAACAATTAATTTCTAATGAATCAGAACTAGCCAATAGACTTGGCGCAAAATCAATTGGCTTGGATAAATTCCAAGTATTTGATGGAGATGTATTAAGGAAGTCGAAAGCGAAAGCTGCTGCTTAATTAGAAGAGGGGAGAACAGAGGCAATGAATAGAATACAACACCTATCCAGAAACGCAACCATGAATTCAGTCGAATTAATGGATGTGGTATCGAACAATATTTTTGGTTACACCATGAACGGGCATCGTGCTCGTAGATGGACATTTAATGATTTTATGAATGGTGGTGAAATCAATGATGGTGGTTTCAAAATGACACAAGGCAAAGCAGAGCCTAGACCAGGCGAGTGGAGCAAAATGATGATCAAAGGCAGAGGTTTTTTCACTGTTCAAGATCCAAAATATCAAAAAACTTATTACACTAGACTCGGTGATTTTCACTTAGATGGAGCTGGTAATATGGTTTCTTCAGAAGGTTTTAGATTACAAGCAATTCCTCTAGCAGGAGCTGCTACACATCTTAATAGTCCTGACCCAGCCAACCCTGACTACGATCAAGTTAATCCTAACTTCGTGGATCCATTCAATAATCCTTATACTAACAATGCTCAACAAATCAATGCACCAGGACAAGCTCTCGGTGGAGTAGCTGACGTGAATCTCGGCATAGATAGACGCAACGGCAGATATCTTGGAAGATATGACTCAATTAAAGTTGGACAAGATGGAGTAATCTACGGAAGAGACGGCAATAACCTAGTTTCACTTTATAGACTATCTGTTGTTGCATTCAATAATCCAGATGGTTTGGTAAATGCCAAAGACGGAATCTATTTCAAATCAAGCGATACCAGTGGACTTCCTAGCTACAGCGTTTCAGGCAATATCGTAGTAAATGAAGCACTAGAAAAAAGTAATGCTTGGGTAAAACTCGAAGCTCATTACTTAACCGATGCACAAAGATATTTCCAGGCAGCTACTCAAGTACATAAATTAGCAGACAAGATATCTGGAACCGCCATCGAGATGATCCAGTAGCAACTTTCGTAATGCTCAATAGCTGCTTTATCTGAATCCTCGTTTACGTCAGTAAACTTCGGACACGCCCCTTGGGGCTTCAGAGGCATTGATCTTGAACACCACAAAAGCCGCTACAGTTTCTAGACTATTCATGCATGCTAGAATAATCACTTCAGATGGCCAAAGTATCCATATCCAACAGAACAAAAAACCCAGAATTAATCCCAGAAGATTCAATTCAATGGAATCTTCTAGCGGATACCGTTCTTGACGATAGTTATAAGCCATATTTCAAAGAGCACGAAATCGTAATTAGTTTTGTTGAAGCTGAAGAGATTCAAGAGCTCAATCGTTTATATAGATACAAAAATGAAGTCACTGATGTTTTGTCATTCAATGCTATTGGCAATTTGTGTTCTGACCTTGAAAAATTTGAAGACCTGGCTAACACTGAAGACTTGGAACCAGAAGATTGTGCTTTAGGAGATATAGTAATTTGTGTTTCTATCGCTCAAGCTCAAGCAGCAGAAAGAAATTGCGAGCTCAAACAAGAAATCGTCATGCTTTTTGTACATGGCTTACTACATCTATTAGGTTACGATCATATGCAAAGAGAGGACGCTGAACAAATGTTTGGCTTACAAAACACTGTCCTTGAGAAGCATGGATACATAGTTCGCATAAGCTGCTAAAATACTAGTGATGCGCATCTTTAATAATCTAAGCCGCAAGATAGAAGAATTTGAGCCCGTAAATGCGCCTCAAGTCTTTATATATAGTTGTGGTCCAACTGTCTATGATGTTTCACATATTGGACACGCTCGTAGTACCATCAACTGGGATTTACTTTATCGTTACTTAAATCATAAGGGTTACAAAACCAAATGGATCCGCAATATCACCAATATTGATGACAAAATAGTTGCTCGTGCAACAGAACAAGGAATCAGCGCCGATAAATTATCCAGAATTTATACTCAAGAGTTTTGGGCAGATATGAAAGCTCTTAATGTCTCATGGCCAGATTTTGAACCGCGTGCAACTGACTTTCTTCCTGAGATGATTAAGTTCATTGAAGAGCTGATTGATCAAGGCTTTGCCTACAAAGTAGAGAACCTGCCTGAAAATTCTCAAATGCAAGGCTTGCGAAGTTCGGACAAGCGTAACGCAGCAGTTGGGGATTTGCAGGTAGGTTATGATGTTTATTTTAGAGTCAGCAAGCACCAAAACTACGGTCAGCTCAAAGGACAAAACCTTGAACAGCTCAGGGACGGGCTTTCTCGAGTAGACCCTAATAGCAAAAAAGAAGACCAACTTGATTTTGCATTGTGGAAAAGTTTTCCAAATGACGATTCTAGTTTTGAGTCTCCTTGGGGACTTGGTAGACCAGGCTGGCATCTTGAATGTAGCAGTATGATTCGTTCCATCTTAAAACAACACGGAGCAGGAGATACTCTTGATATTCATGCCGGCGGCGATGACTTAGTTCATCCACATCACGAAAATGAGTGTGCGCAATCAGAAAGCCTTAGTGGCAAACCACTTGCCAAGTATTGGATGCACAATGGCATGGTCATGATCAATGGCAGCAAGATGTCAAAATCAGAAGGTAATTATTTCACTATCAAAGATGTTCTAGCAAAATACAAAGCAAACTCAATTAGATATTTTTGCTTGAGTACTCATTATAAGAAGCAAATTAATTTCTCACATGAAGCTCTCGAGGCGGCAGAAACTGGTTTTGAATCATTAATATCAAGCATAAAAGGCACAGAAGCAAAAGCCCATGATAAAGACTTGGTATCTAAATTCAACGCCGCCATGGACGACGATCTAAACAGCGCCAAAGCACTTGCCTTATTATTTGAAAACAAAGACTCAACTGAAACGGTCGCCTATCTTTTAGAGGTCTTAGGTTTTGACTTAAGTCAAAAATCCGACCAAGATAATCCAAAAATAACAAGTGCGCTAGATGCCATAATCAGATTATTACTAAAAATGCGAGACGCTGCTCGCAATAATAAGGATTTTGCAACAAGTGACAAAATCAGGAACTCATTGACTGAAGCAGGCATCTCTATAAAAGATCACCGTGATCAGGAGACTGAATGGAGTTTAACTTAATCAAAGGTATTAGATTAGCGGTAAGTTTTTTGACAATCTTGCCAATCTGCCCCAAAGGCAAAATCAAAAACCAAGAATTTGCTAGATCGATTATTTATTTTTCATTAGCTGGATTAGTTCTTGGCTTATTCAATTTGAGTTTTTTATATCTTGCACAGTACTTAAGTTCTCTAAGCCTCAACCTTGATCAGTTTATTACTCAAATCTCCAAACTCATGCCTTGGTTTATTGACTGGGGATTAGCGCTAGCACCAGAATCTTTGACACTGCAATTTAATTTAATGAACCCATGGCTTATTGCAGTTGTACTTGTGTTAATCAATACTTGTGTCACTGGCGGTTTGCACCTGGATGGTTTAATGGATTGTTTTGATGGCATAGCTTGCGGCAAAACTAATCGCAAAGATATTCTTGAAGTAATGAAAGACAGTCGTGTTGGTGCTTTCGGCTCAATGGCTGGCAGTCTTGCACTGATTGTTCAAGTCGTTGCTCTAGCCCAGCTTGATTACACGAATAATCAAATTGCTTTATTGGTTTTATTAGTGCCGGCAATTTCTCGCTTGATGATGGTGCTTGCAATTCTCTTTCAAGTCAAAGTCAAATCAAATAGCTCATTAGCTATATTTAAGAAGTATCAAGAACCCGTGATTGATATCATTGTCAATCTGGTTTGGATCAAACTTGCTGCCATTATTTATATCAGTCAAGTAGCAATTAGCTTAGACAAATTAATTCAATTAGACTTGATTATCATTCCCTGGATGATCGCAACTTGGTTTATTTATAAATGGCTTGCTTTTAAACTCAAAGGGCACAATGGAGATAGCATGGGGGCTGGTTTAGTCCTTGGTGAGAGTCTGTGGTGGCTTGTACTCATGATGCTTAAAGGGTTTTAAGCCCCAAAAAGCCAAGACTAGCTCTTTCATCCCGAGTTTCAAAGGTAGAACTACTACTAACATTACAAACATGAACAAAGTCAGAGATATTCCTATCCAAAACTCAATACCTAACTCCATATTCAAACTCCTTTGAAACAATATATTCATGATTATACATCATTAGTTTAAAACCACCAATAAATGAAACTATCGATATAAAACCCCAAAATATACTACTTAAGCCATGATAAACATAGTCTTGTCTAACCACTTCAAGCAGAATAGAACACCATGGTGTCATTAAGGTGATTGCTGCAAGAAATATCAATCTTGTCCCATACAATAATGATTCAGGCAAACTTTTCACTCTCTTCTCCTTTCCAGCTATCTTACAAAACCATAACTAAAAATGAAAGGGGTCATTTAACCTCTGAGCATTTCAATAAAATCCAATTATAACAAGGGTTTTCAGATTTAATTTCTAAAATCAAATCAATAAAAACCCTTCAATGGGGTCAAACGACCCCTGAGATGATAAAATTCGATAGTTATGACAGACACAGCAGAAAAAACAGAACTAGGCACATCAAAGAGATTGGATTTAATTCCTCCTTATCTTTTTGCAAGAATAGATCAAAAAAAAGCAGAAGCCAAAGCCAAAGGTGTTGATGTAATCAACATGGGCATAGGTGACCCTGATCAGCCAACTATGCAAGCTGTAATCGATGAGATGCACATTGCAATTGATGATGCGAGTACTCATGACTACCCGCCATACACTGGTACTTTAGATTTTCGCAAAGCAGCTTGCAAATGGACAGCTGAGCGATTTGGGGTTCAAGAGTTTGATCCAGTAACTCAATGCCTTTCAACCGTTGGCTCTAAGGAATCTATTCATAATTTATTTTTGGCTTTCGTTGATCCTGGTGATTATACTTTGATTCCAGATCCTGGCTACCCTGTATACAACACTGGGACTATCTTTGCTGGCGGTACTCCATACAAAATGCCACTACTAGCTAAGAATAATTTCTTGCCTGATCTTGATGCTATCCCAAAAGATATTGCTGCCAAAGCCAAAGTGATGTTTATTAATTACCCAAACAACCCAACAAGCGCAACTGCTCCAGTTGAGTTTTTCCAAGCAGCTGTAGATTTTTGTAAAAAACACAATATCTTGTTAGCTCATGACATGGCATATTCAGAAATATATTTTGAGGGCTATACTTCTCCTTCTATCTTTAACGCTATAGGCGCCGAAGATATTGCAATTGAGTTTCATTCTTTCTCTAAGAGTTACAACATGACTGGTTGGAGATTAGGTTGGGTACTTGGTAATCAACAAGCGATTCAAGCATTAGCTCAAGTCAAAACCAATGTTGACTCCGGTGTCTTCAAAGCCATCCAAAAAGCGGGTATTAGAGGATTTCAAATTCCTCAAGCTGATATCACCAAACGCAACCAAGATATTTATGAACCAAGACGCCAAGCAATACTTGAGGGTCTTAGATCTTTAGGTTGGGAGATACAAGGACCAAAATCAACTATGTTTGTTTGGGCTCCTATTCCGCGCAGTGAAAGCTCTGCAGCTGCTTTTTGCGAAAAACTACTTGATGAATGCGGCATAGTCGTCTCTCCAGGGAATGCTTTTGGCGATTCTGGCGAAGGCTTTTTCCGTATTGCTATGACAACCAATGTGCCTAGGATTCAAGAAGCGTTTAAGCGGATGGCAGATAAGGGTATTAAGTTTTAACCATCGTCCTTAACTTATCTCACCAGTGTTTTCAAAAGCAAATAGCTAAACAATTTTGTCCGCGAGGGTAAGCAGAAAAACATTCAAAATTCATTTTCGAAGAAAATGCTTGTTTTTCAATTCTGTCGAGCGGTAAAATTCGTTTAGTATTTGCTGAGACTATTATAACTAAGCTTAAAATTCAGCCTTAACAGCCTCAATCACATCATTCTCCACCAACAACTTTGCATGCTTGCAAGCATTCTTAATTGCTTCAGCATTAGAACTACCATGAGAAATAATTGAGATCCCGTTCAAGCCACCGAGTAAAGCTCCACCAAATGAGTTGGGATGAAATTGATCCTTGATCCTATCAAAAGCTCCTGAGAGCTTAAGTAATAAACCGCCAAGCATTTCAAGAGGACCAGTAGCTTTGATTTGATGTTGCAAAGCAGAGATCATCATCTTAAGTCCACCTTCAAGTGACTTAAGATGAATATTGCCCGTAAAACCATCACAGACCGCAATATCACAAATATCATCAATAATTGTTTTACCTTCAACATTACCAATAAAATTAATTCGAGATTCATTGTCTAATAATTCATAAGCTTCTTTATATCTATCAGTACCCTTACCAGGCTCCCCGCCTACATTCAGTAAACCCACTGTAGGACTTGGTCTCTTCAGAACTATCTTGGCCAGAATATCTCCAATAATTGCTGACTGGCGCATTTGCTCAGGAGTAGATTCTATATTAGAACCACCATCAATGAGTAACATCTTAGACAGAGTGGTTGGAATCACAGTACAAATGCAAGGTCTCTCAAAACCTTCAATGCGTCCAAGTCCAAACAAAGAAGCAGCAGTAGCAGCTCCAGTATGACCAGCTGCAATCACAGCATCGGCCTTACCTTCAGCTACTAATCTATTTGCAACGACTACACTGGAATTGACAGCACGCTTGACAGCACGTGCTGGATTTTTTTCATCCATGGTAATGTCTTCAGGCGCGTCAATAACTTCTATAGCTAAGCAGCAACCGCCATTCTCATGCAGGACTTTTTCTACTTGCTGTTTCTTTCCGGTAAGAATGATTTTAACGCCAAGCTCACGGGCAGCCATAATGGCTCCCTTGATAATCTCCTCTGGCGCATAATCTCCGCCCATGGCGTCTATAGCTATTGTGATTTGCTTGTTCATCTAACGGAATCCAGTATATCACTGAAAAATGCTAGTTTTTTCAAGAATAACCCAAATATACCCATATATTTAGATTGATTTTGTCCAAATCTGTGGGTATAATTATGCTATGCGACGTAAAATAGAACAAGAGCTTAAGCAGTGGTTTCTGTCAAAACAACACAAACCAGTGATACTTCGCGGGGCTAGGCAGGTTGGCAAGTCATATATCATCAGAAATTTTGCTAAGAACAACTTTGCTAATTTTGTAGAGATTAATTTTGAAAGGAGGCCTGAACTCAAGGATATTTTTAATACTAATGATCCACAAAAAATTATTAACGCAATTCAAATTACTTTATCTCAAAAAATTATTCCATCCAAAACACTTTTGTTTCTTGATGAGATTCAACAATGTCCGCAAGCAATAGTTAGTCTTAGATATTTTTATGAGGAGATGCCTGACCTGCATGTGATCAGTGCAGGCTCATTATTAGATTTTACTTTGGAGTCAGAACAGATTAGTGTACCTGTTGGCAGAGTGCAGTACATGTATCTTTATCCAATGAGTTTTTATGAATATTTAGAAGCTATCGGTAAATCTTCCATGGTTGAATGGATTCAATTACTATCGCTTGAGGATGAGTATCAAGCCAGTATTGATTCAGTTATCAATGAAGAACTAAAGCAGTTTTTTTACCTTGGCGGTATGCCAGAAATTATTCATGCCTATATTAATCAAGTCAATATCACTAAATTACTAAGCCTGCAAGATTCACTACTTACCAGCTATAAAGACGATTTTGGGAAGTATTCCCAAAGAGCTCAAGCTAAGTATTTAGAAGAAGTGCTGCAAGGCTTGCCAAAACTTGTGAGTAACAAGTTTGTTTATTCTAGAATTAATCCTGACACCAAATCGACTAATATTAAAGAGGCTTTGGAACTGTTGGTCAAAGCTAAAGTTGCTCATAAAATCAAACGTGCTAATGGTACTGGTTTACCATTTGAAGCAGGTGCTTCAGACAAGCACTTTAAAGCAATCATGCTTGATATTGGTTTGATGCAAAATATTTTAGGGCTTAGTGAAGACATCATCTTGACTAAAGATCTTCACTCTATTGCTGCTGGAGCCTTAGCTGAACAATTTGTTGGACAAGAATTACTCGCAACTACTTCAGCTCTGCAGGATCAAAAATTATTCTATTGGGAGCGAGAGGATAAAAGTAATGCTGCAGAAATTGATTATTTAATTTCAGTAGGCTCTAAACAAATTCCAGTTGAAGTTAAGTCTAGTCATCGAGGTAGACTCAAAAGTCTCAAGTATTTCATGGACAATTTTGATTGTCCTATAGGCTTGCGAATTTCAACTAATCGTTTGGATTTTAAAGATGGGATTTTGAGTGTACCGCTTTATGCAGTTGCTGAGATTCCTCGGCTGGTAAAGGCTTTACGTCTAGTTTAACTATAATGAAGTATTGGTGCAGAATGGTTAATTAGGGCTAGTTCTTAATCAAAGCGTGCTTTTTGCGGATGCGACCCTGTTTCAGGTGCTAGTATAAATCTGGAATTGTGGAGACCTGATCCCCGTTATTTTTCTTTAAAATTACTATCTGTGAAAACAAAGTGAAAACATCACGGGGTAAACGAGAATATATTTCTTTAGGCGCTGCTTCATTTGCTAGAATCTCAATGTTTGGGTATGGTTCTATTGACTTTATAAAAGCTGATCTCTCTTGTTCATCATGAAAACTTGCGATAACTATTCCACCAGGTTTTAGTGTACGAAATCCATTAGCAAAAATTCTTGTAAAGGTGAGTGGGTCTAAAAGATTTGCAGGGTGCTGGAAGAATAAAATATCATTGTCTTCATTTCTGAAATAGTTTGGATTAGTGCAGTCTCTCTTTTGATACTCAATAGATATTTTTTTTGAAGCTCTGTGTCTTTGTACTATCGAATACCAAAAACTTGAATCATCTTGATCCAAGCCTTTGTATTCAATTTTAGTTGAACTTGCCAAGTTTTTTTAATTTGTAAAAAAATCGACAATTCCGTGTATGCCAGGGTCTTGCCCGCAAGCAATATTTAAGATCCTATAGGGATTGTCCATTGCTGTGAGATCTAATCTTTGTCTGTAGTATTGAAGTTCAGCTTTGAAAACATCGTCGAATGATTCAAGCCTTGCGGCTGGACCTATCAATACTGGACTGGTAGCAACTGTAGTGGCGGGGTGCATTAACATGATAGCTTAGCATATATTTACTTGTTTTCAGGCACTTTCCAACTTCTAGTATAAAATCTTATAGGGATTCTCATTCTATGCCGTCAACTTCAGCTTCTCACCAAACCATAAGCTAAGGGTTCACATGTCGTCATTGGACTCTCAAGCAAGAGAAAAAATCGTTGAGAATGAATCTCTTATTCCAGCACCTGTAGCCTAGTTAATCAAGCTCTTCAAGCGGCTCTTCATCAGGTGGCAATTCAACTTCCTTAGTACTTGCAGTAAGCACTAATTGCTCAGAACCCTCAGCCTCAATCTCAGCAGCGGACATAACTTGCTCATCATTCTCTGGGTCAATGATTGGATTGATAGATACTACTTCATCGTCATCACCAAGTTTGATAATTCTTGAACCTGTCGCCATACGACTTTGGAAACTAATGTCACCTGTTCTTTGTCTTACAACAACACCATTGGAAGTTGCAATTATAAACTCATCATCAGGACTTACTACTCTAATAGTTGCTAGTTTAGACTTAGGAGTCTTGAATTTAGTACCAATAAGACCTAATCCACCACGCCCTTGTACTCTAAACTCACCAATCTTGATACGTTTACCAAAACCATCATTAGTAATCACAAGTAGGTTAGTGTCTTCATTCTCTGAATCAACAATATCAAAACCTACAAGCTCATCACCCTTACGCAAAGTCATGGCTTTAACGCCTTTGGCTACTCTACCCATTGATCTTACTTCAGATTCTGAATAACGGATCACCATACCATCTCTAGTTCCAAGAATAAAACTCTTCGTACCATCAGAGATACGAACCCAATTCAAAGCATCACCCTTCTCTAAACCGATTGCGATGATACCAGACTTACGTACAGTGGCAAAATCAGCAAGACTAGTTTTCTTCACGGTACCTTGCTTAGTCAACATACTCAGATAAGTACCTTCATCAAAATCACGAGTTGGAATCACAGCTGTGATTTCATCCTCAGACTTAACACTAATAAAGTTGACCAAAGCCTGTCCCTTAGCTTGTCTTGAGCCCTCTGGCAAATCGTAAACCTTGGTACTGTATACCTGTCCTTTGTCCGTAAAGAACAATAAAGTATCATGCATCGAAGTTACAAAGAAATGTAATAAATCATCTTCATCTCTTGTCTTAATGCCGCCTTTGCCCTTAGTAGCACGACGCTGGCGTTCAAAAGTAATCAACGGAATACGTTTAACGTAACCCTGCTTAGTAATAAAGATAGCCATCTTCTCATCGGCAATCAAATCTTCCATAGACATATCATCACCAGTACCTCTGGCAATCTGGGTCTTACGTTCATCGCCATGATTTTTAATTACTTCTTCTGATTGTATTTTCACTTGATCAAGAATCAACTTACGACTTGCAAGAAGACGAATAAGAGATTTGATTGTTTTCTCAAGTTCTTTTTTCTCTTTCTCAAGCTTCTCTAATTCCAGTCCAGTAAGGCGTCTTAGCTGCATGTCAAGTATCGCGCTTGCTTGCTTCTCAGAAAGCTTGAATTTCTGCATCAAACCTTCACGAGCTTCTTCAGTATTTGCAGATTTTTTGATTAGCTTAATAACAGCATCAATATCACCAATGGCAATTAATAAACCTTCAACGATATGGTGACGAGCTTCTGCTTTCTTCAAGTCAAACTGCGCCTTGCGAGTAACAACTTCAACTCTAAACTCGACAAACTCCTTTAATATCTGCATCAAAGTAAGTTGTCTTGGCTTACCATTAACCAGCGCAACCATATTGGTTGAGAAGTTTTGTTGTAGCTGTGTATATTTAAGTAAATTATTTGCGACAACCTGTGGATTAGCATCACGCTTGAGTTTGATCACAATACGTCTACCATCACGTCCAGATTCATCGTTGGCATCTGCAATTCCAGTAATTCTTTCATTCTTAACTAACTCTGCGACCTTAGTAATAAACGCTTCCGCGCCCACTAAGTAAGGTAACTCCGTAATCACAATTGCTGTCTGTGACGAGCTTTTACCTTTGCTAATTTCTTCAATAGTATAAGTTGCTTTTTGTTTAATACCACCTTTACCAGTAGTGAACGCGTCAACAATACCGTTGGTACCAAGAATAGTACAACCAGAAGGAAAATCAGGACCCTTGATGATCTTGTTCATTTCTTTAAACTCAATCTCAGGATTATCAATTAAAGCAATTACTCCATTCATCACTTCTGTTAAATTATGCGGTGGAATATTTGTTGCCATACCAACAGCAATACCAGTAGAACCATTAACCAATAGTCCTGGAATTTTAGAAGGCAATACTTTGGGCTCTTTGAGCGAACCATCAAAGTTGTCTACGAAATCAACCGTCTCTGATTCAATATCAGTAAGGAAATCTACTGAAACTTTGTCTAGTTTCGCCTCGGTATAACGCATCGCTGCTGGTCCATCATCAAGCGAACCAAAGTTACCGTGACCACTCACAAGTGTGTAACGTGAACTAAAAGGCTGAGCCAATCTAACTAAAGAATCATAAACAGCAGTATCGCCATGCGGGTGGTACTTACCAAGAACCTCTCCAACAATACGTGCACATTTCTTAAAGGCTTTGTCTGGATACATTCCCATATCATGCATCGCGTAAAGTATACGTCTGTGCACCGGCTTCAAACCATCACGAACATCAGGAAGCGCACGACTCACGATGACAGACATCGCATAGTCAATGAAACTCTGTTTCATTTCATCTCTGATTGTGATTTCTGTAATCTTGCCGCCGGTTCTAAATAATTCTTTCATAGCTTAACTATATAATTTTACTATAAAAACTATTGTACTCTTTGGTGTTTTATAAAGATATGTAAAATCTTAAGCAAATCAGCTGTACGTTTATCTTAAACCAGTCCCTTCTGCCGTTAGTAAAAGCTCAATAACTTGAGGTAATCACCATCTCAGGTTTACTGCTTAAAGCTTATGCACAAAACGAATTTCCCGAAAAATGGCTTCGGCGACGTTAAACACAAGACTTGGTCACATTTTTTGAAAGTAAATTCTGCCACGCAACGCAGAATTTACTTTCAAGCTATAGAACGCCTCCAGGCATTTTTCGGATAAATTGTTTTGTGCATAAGCTTCTTAAGACTCGCGTGCAAAGGATTTTGCCTCAATTTATTAAGCTGTTACTGCCGCTGCTATATTCTCTAAATAATTATTACCTTCATCAGTAAGTGGGAAAATAAAATATTTCAATTGATCATTCATCTCCAATCTTTGAATCCTTTTGAGTTCAGCAACAGCATCGCTAATCTCAGCAGCTTGCACAATACCTTGCTCCTGAGCTTTTACTAAAACCCTTTGTAATTGAGCAAATCTTTGTTCTCTATTGTCAGTCAAACTTGAACCCAATTTCTGTAACTGCAAGTCCATTTTTTCTCTATGCTTATCCATATAAAAAACTTGATCAAGTTCATGTAACTGTACACTTGTCATTAGAGTATATAAAGCTCTAGTAATAGGTTTTTCTCTCCCCAGCTCTAACCTTGCACTAGTAGCATCATTCTCAACTGTTCCAATAAAATCAAATAAATACAAACGTCTTTTATCATAATGAGAGTTCTGACTACGTGCAGTATCCTTCAAATCAATTCCAGCTTTTGACAAAGTCTTGATACAATCAATATACTCAAGCAAATATTCATCACTCAAACCCCTTATCAAATAATCAGAGTTTATTTCTGACTTATCCAGTTCAAAAACATCCGTAATAATATTAGATCCAGGCATAATATTAGTTACCAGTGAATTTAAACCAGGTTCTGATTGAGCTTGTGGCAAAAGGATTTCTCTTTGTACAAAAGCAAATCTGTTTGGCTGCTGTAACTCTTGGCGCCTTAGATCTAAAACCTGATCTACTCGAGCTAACTCATCTTTCTCAAGTTGACAGAGATTCTTCTTAGCCCCGTCAACACTATCACAAGAATCGGTCATAAAAAACTTCATTGCAACAGAATGAGAACCTGAGCTAAGCTTAAAAACCGAACCAAAAGTACCAACCCCTAACAAAGAATCTATCAAGCCCTTTTTCTTCAGCTCTTCAGCAAATGCTGCAATTTCGGTTTTAAGTTCTAGTTTTCTGTGATCATCAGCTTGCCTTGTTGTTTCAGGAATGGAAGACCTAAACTCTTGCCATTTATTCCAAATACGATCTCGCTTTTGAGACAAGATCTCAAGATCACGATCTGGAATAGTAGGGGCTTGAAGTTTAGCTACTTGACCAGCAGCTCCATTGCCAGACACAATGTGATTTCCACTGCTTGCAGCAGCTTCAGTTGGATTTTGCTGCAAGGGCGGTAAGGCATTGTCCCTAACAGGTTTAATTGGTCCTAGACCCATTTCCCATTAAAGTCAATTTAAGTTAATAAGGCATTAAAAAACCACACCCTAAAGTGTGGTTTTTTATATATATTTGTAATTCAGTTCAACTACGCAGCTTTAACTGTATCTTTGAATTGTTTACCAGCAGAGAATGCAGGAACGCTTGACGCAGGGATTTTAATCTCTTCTCCTGTTCTTGGGTTTCTACCGATTCTACCTTTTCTGTCTCTCTTTTGGAAAGTACCGAATCCTGTTAATGTAATCTTGGTCCCGTGTGCAACCTGGTCTTTAATTTCATCTAATAACGCTGTTACTACTAGATCTACTTGTTTTTGAGTTAAGTCGCCATCTTCTGCGATTTTTGATACTAATTCACCTTTATTCATTGGTTAAATCTCCTTTGCTTATATAAGCCAACACCTGGCTATATAAGCAAATTACAACAGTTTTACTGTATTTTGCAACCCCTTATTACAGTATTTTTGGGGTTTATTTGAGATAATATAGGTATTTTCCACTAATATTAGTAAAATTTAGTACTAAAACTGCTATTATTATACGTAATACAGGCTGGCGCGATGATAAAGCATCATCAAGAAAGATGCTTTGGCCCAAGAATCTGGAATATGTCAATATGAGTGAATTAACGCAAAATCCAAATATTGCTGCACTTAAAACAGAACTTAATAATCCAAGTTCTAATTTGGCGCAAGCAAGATTTGCTCGAGCTAGGATGACGGCTAATTCAGGAAATTTATCAGGCAATATCGGTGATAAAGATCTTGGGATTCTTGCAAGGTATTTAGCTTCAAGACTTAATGTACCAGAGTTCATGGCATTTAAAATGATCCGCAAATTTGTTGGAACAGGACAGGCATCAAGTTTAACGGATATCAAAAACTTCTTTCTTGACTTTGTCAAGAGTGGCGCTTCAGAAAGAACCCAAGAACAAAACGCCAAAGCATTCGAGCAACTTCGCAGACCTGAAACACAATCTAAGAGTGGCACAGAGCTAGAAGCTATTTTCAAACCAATCGTTAAAGATCTTGGTGATGAATTTGTTGGCTATCGCCAGCAAGCAACAAGAAATCAAGCAAACTTGGTAAGCAAAGACTTGGCAGATACTCATGTACCAACTAAGCCTCAACTCAGTAATTTAGTAACAAGTCCGCAAGTATTTGCTTCTTGGTTAGTTAATAACCGAGCTGCATTTTTAATGCTTAAATCTAATCCACAATTAGTACAACTCTTAATGGCAATCAATAATCCAAACATCGCCAAGTCACCTCTACTACTCCAAGAAATTTATAAACTAATTACACAGATCATTAAAATCAAACGCGGTAGGTCACAAGTAGAAGACGTTGATGACACAGTCAGGGAGAACATGAACCACGCTGTCAATCAGGAAGCCACTGAACACGAGGTTAACATAGTGCACCAGCTCAAACAAGTCATTGAACAAATGCCAATTAAATCACTTAGAGATTTCTTACTGGAAGCTGAACGTTTTGCCGAGGAAGAGGTTGCCAACATGTGGTCACTAGCCCTCAAAAAAGAAAAAGAACTCGAACGTAAACTCGGGCTCCTGCCACGCAAGAAATAAATAATGTCTGACGAACGCAATGTAGTAGTTGAATATATTAGTGAACGCTTCGCACAAGAAGATGATTTACTCAAAACTATTTTAAAAAATCAAGAAGCTGGCGGTGGACCAATGATGAATATTGGGCCAGATCAAGGCAAGTTCTTAGGGCTTCTAGTTAAATTATTGAAACCTAGTAATGTGCTAGAAGTCGGTAGTTACTATGGTTATAGCTCTGTGTGGCTGGCGCGCGCTCTAACATCGTCGTGCAAATTACACTGCATCGAAGTCTCTTCAGAGCAATGCAGGATCTTAGAAGATCACTTCAAGCAAGCTGGCTTAGAAGATACTTGCGTGATTCATCATGGCTCAGGCATCGATATCATGCAGCGCATGATTGACGAAGGCAAAATCTTTGAAATGATTTTTATTGATGCCGACAAAGCTAATTATTCTAACTACTTAGACCTCGCTGCTCAATTGCTTCCCAGTGGCGGACTCTTACTGGTAGACAATTGTCTTTGGTCTGGTAAGGTCGTTGACCCTAGTGTTGATGACAAGCAAACCCAAGCTATTAGAGACTTTAACGATAAACTAGCTGCGCATCCAGATTTTGATTCTTGTATTGTAACGATCCAGGATGGTTTGGCTTTTGCTGTTAGGAATTAGTCAACCAGGCAACCAAAGTCCCCACCGGTTGTTTCATCTCCTTGAAACCATGTTCTTGAGCGAGCCTGGTGTTACTGCCACCAATCATCGCTGTTGTCTCTCGCGAGTCGTAGACTGGTCTTTCTCCTCTATGACTAGAGTTGGCTTGATATTGCTTCAAATAGAGCTTGCATGCTTGCACATCTTTATTATTGATCGTCGCCAGACCAAAAGACCTACATGCTAGTGGTCTTAGTGTATGAATCTCGCAAGAGTCATGCTCATCAAGAAAGGGACAAGTGAATTTCATCTCGTGTGGATTTTCTTTGGCACTAGTAATTTGATCAACAATCTTGAGTGGCTCTCCATGTTCTTTGACATGAGCTTCTTGTATTTTTGCTGCTCTTGTTTTAAACCTAACAAGCTCATCATCACTCAAACTATTTTTGATAAACAAAAACTCAGTAAGCGAGACAGAAGGAAAATCCTTCTTACAACAATCACTACATTGATAATAAAAACAAGTGTCCTGATAAATCCCGGAACGCAATAACACCTCTTCTTGAACTTCAGCAACTTCTTTATAAATAGTTGCTAAATTATCAAGTATTGCAGCAGAAGGGAATGCCTTGGTGGTAGCAAGCTTGTCTAGCGTATAATCCGGACTAGGATTGAAGTTCTTACGATATTTTACCAGCTCAGTTTCTGCTTTGTCCATTTGATCTAAACGCCTATAATACTGAGCGCGCAATCTATATTGTTGAGCTCTTAAATTATCATCTATCAATTTAACAAAATTCTCATCGTTAGAAATTATTTCTTCTAATCTAGATTGCCACGCCTCGCTATGCTCAGCATGCAATGACACCTCATTCAATAAATAATCAGAGAAGTATATTGCCAAATTAGGCAAGACTTCTATCTGTTGGTAAAAATCAATCTCAGGAAATTCAATCAAATTGCGCAAGTCTTTATAAAGTTCAATCATTTCATAACTCACATCATCAATTAACTCAGGTCTAGCTTTGCGAATAGAGATATGCATTGGAACGATCTTTTGTTTATTGAGAATTAAATTCAATAGAAATAAGGCTTTGCATTTAACAGTATCAACCTGATGAGGATTTTCCATCAACAAATCATTGAGCTGTTGATATTTGCCATTAACCAGCAGTACCAAAAATCCAAAATAATTCTTGTTACTGTTATAGTCTTGCTCCAACTCAGGATAGCCTGAATCAGTGCTTTCAAGCAGTTCCAGTGATTCAAGTTTGTGGTTCTTCTTGTTCATCTATTAGTTAGAAGCCTTTAAATTCGATCGTTCAGAACCCAATTGTTTTTGCAGCGCTGCTGAACTAATTGTGCCCATATCATAAGCTAATTTAGCTTGGGTCAAATTATAATCAGCGACACTAGTGATCAAATTAAGTTCAGCGGCTGTAAGTTCTGATTCTTTTTCAATCAATCTAGCAAAAACATCTATACCGTTTTCGTATCGCAACTTAGCGAGTCTCAGAGCTTCTGTTGAAGCTTCCTGTTCTTTTTGGGCTGCTTTGACAATAGATTTGGATTTATGGAAATCCAAGAAACTCAATCTAAGACTTCTTTCAATTCCTTGTAGCTCCTTTTGATATTCCAGCTTGGCACGTTTCACTTTGGCGCGTGACTGCATGGTGTCAGCGACTGCAGTAAGTCCAAGTCCATCACCAATGTCATATCTCGCCTCAAAACCAAGTGTCGTCAAACCAAACATATTATCCCAAGTCTCGCCGGTACCAGCCATCTCAGCATAGACATCTACTTTAGGCAGGTAATCACCAGCCTTGGCAAGTCCCTCCTTGAGCGCGCCCTCGCGCAATTGCATTGCACTTTTGATACTTGGATTTTGTTTAAAAGCCGTGTCCAAGAAATCCTTAGCACTTATATTTTCTTCTATCAATTCCAATTTTGCAATTTCTTTCACAGCTGTTTTATAAGAAGTCTCAAGTGGGGCATTAATGTGATTGGCTAGTTCAATCCCTGCTTTTCTGAATTCAGCAATTTGTTCTATGAGTTCTTGTTCTTTGCGCGCAACCCGAGCTTCAGCTTGCACTAAATCAAACTTGGTACCAGTACCTGCATTAAAAAACTTTTTGGCAAGGTCATGGTTAGACTCAGCATTCTTAAGAGCCTTTTCATTACTATTAAGCGCTACTTGTGCCTTTATAAGCTCGTAGTAGAGACGGATTGAATCATAGATAAGTTTGTTATATTCTGCTTGTTCAAGGTTCTGGCTTGACTTACGGTAAAACTTTTCTGCCCAAGCAAGGAAGCTAGTAGTTCCTCCATTAAAGGCACGATAATTCAATCTCACACCAGCCGTTGAAGTCGTCTCATCAATTCCATTTTGAAAATTAGTATTGAGGAAAAAAGTACCATCTCGATTTCGCTTCGTTGCATTCAATTCCACATCAGGTAAGGCATCAGAAATACGTTCCCAATATTTCCATTTCGCTTCTTGACTATTTGACTTAGCAATCTGCAAATTAATGTTGTTTTCAATTGCTTTCGCCAATATCTCTTGCAAATCTAACTCAACAGCTTGCATTGTTGATTCTTGTTTGAGACTAGTTTGAAATTTATCGAGTGATTCTCGCTGTGCCCAAAGGCCATTAGTAGCCATGGCCCAAACGGACATAAGCAACACAAAATCACGTGTCTTATTTTTTTTCACTCTCATTATTTTGCCCCTCTTGACCTTAGACAGCCATGTAACTAGAATTGTTTCCATCAACGCCGGGTC
>JAQCFG010000014.1 GCA_027618255.1 Cyanobacteriota bacterium | reverse complement strand
ACAATATGAGCTACAAAATACAACAACCAATAACACCAAGAGATTTATGCCATATTGAGACAATAAGTCCTAACCCTGATGGTAATACAATAGATTATACTGAGCACTTCACTGGATTTGAAGAAACTAATAGAGATGAAGCTCAAGCACTTTTAAAAGCAGATCCTCAAGAACCAGTTATCGATCCAGATCAAACTCTCTTTGAAATCCCAGCAGCCCCAGTAAAGTTAAGTGCTAAAGAACAACAAGTAGAACAAATCACTACTGCTGTTACAAAGCTAGATAAGTTATTAGAGATTCTGAAAACTAAAGGTGAACTTGCACAATCGCTCTATGAGAACATGCCTGAGCTAGGGCACAACAATAATTTTCGTTATGCTAATTTCACTTACATGGTTGATGCTCTAAAGCATGTATATAATGGACTTGAATCATCTCAATATGGTCTTGATGAGTTTTATCAAGCGCTAGATAGGCTTAAATTTAAGCATCATTATCTGAGGGACGGACTAGGCTCGAACGGAATAAGTAAATCGATCACAGTTCTAGAAGGCATTCAAAAAATCCAAGAGACCATCAAACCAGCCAAAACCTTGGTTGATTTATTTGAAGCTCACAAAGAACAAACTTTTGCAGACTTGATAGTCTAACATCCCAATTAGCCAAGTAGTGTATCAAGTTCAAGAATCTCTCTAACTGCATAACCAAGAGCTTCTCTACCAATCTGGGCACTTGACCCAGAATAATCAGCACGCATCACACCATCAGGATAGTACTCACGGAACTTGCCAGGCATCACCCAGGCGCAGTTGTCGCTATCAACCTGAACTTGAGGGCATGAATAAAAATCTGGCATAGTCATTGCACCAGGCACGAGGGCCATGGTTACAGAGATCTCTGTTGGAGTTGCATGGTAGCCCTCCTTGTCGCCAAAATACTTCTTGATGATATTTTTTTCAAGACCTGGCATCACCCACCAATTAATAAAACTGAAATCCATATCAGCAAACTCGTTCTCGCGTTCAGCGAGTGCATTAAGAAACGGGCCCTTGTTACCGCCGTGTCCATTAATCACAATGACTTTCTTGAAGCCATGAATACAAAGTGAATGTAAAAGATCACCGATCACTTGTATAT
The DNA here is from genome assembly GCA_027618255.1 of Cyanobacteriota bacterium. Classification (NCBI taxonomy): domain Bacteria; kingdom Bacillati; phylum Cyanobacteriota; species Cyanobacteriota bacterium. Next base: position 36,566 of record JAQCFG010000014.1, on the reverse strand, counting down.
AAGTAGTTGGTCTTAATGCCATGGTGCCGGCAAAACCAAGATGATGCATTGCCATTCCATAATTCAAGGGTGGCGCGCAAAGAATTCCACTGAGCTTAGCAACAGCGTAAGCAATTCCAGTAGCAGTTATATGATCGATTCCAAGTATTCCATCGGGCCCATGTTGCTCAGTTGAACCAATTGGTAATATGATACGCTGCTCTTGCTTAAGATATTCGACGATATCAGGCGAACTTTTGTTTGCAAGTAAATACTCATTAGTCGCAGGATCTAAAAAGCTCTCTGGTTTTTCTAATAATTTTTCTATTTGGGTTTCTAAGTTCATCGAAGTATAATAGGAAGGTCTTGGGATAATAATATCTCAAGACTATAATTTCATGCTCAAAAAATTAATTCTAATCATAATTTCAATCTTTGTTCTTAACCAAACGTCGGTTTTTGCCATTGGTGAAAATAACGCCAAGTTACAATTATTACTTCAAAAAGCCAAAGCAAGAAGAGAGGCTAAAAAACCAAATCTAAAACCAACAGCTCCGGCTCAAATTCAAGCCGAAAAAATAATCCAACCTTTTATTCAAAAACAAACACCAGTTCAAGTTGCCCCGCAACAACCGGCACCAGTCGTGCACCACACTGCGCCTGTACAACAATCCGCTCCGCAACCGGCACCAGTCGTGCACCGCGCTGCGCCAGTGCAACAGCAAGCACATCACCCGGTAGTTTTAGAAACTCATCCGGCAGCAAAACCAGCAGCAGCAGTTCACGCGCCTGCGCCAAGCCCAGCTCCAGTAGTAGCTCCAAAACCAGCACCAGTAGCAGTTAAGCATGAGCCCAAAGCTCAAAAAACTCATCAGCCAAATCCTTATATTGATATCAAACATGAAACCAAAGTCGTGCAACCACCTGTAACAACTTTAGGTTCAACTCACTCTAATCAGATCCACACCGAGACCCTAAGTCAAACAACTATCACGACTGGACATACTGAAAGCCACAGTACGACTGAAGAAGCTCATGAAGCAAAGGACCCTGCCAATGCTTATGATGAAGTTTCTGTTTATATCAACAGCTTACTAGGCAGTCCAACTAAGACTGACGGCAATGTCATTGAGCTTCACCCTGAAGAACTTGAAACAACAAATAAACCAACAGAACCTGTTGTCGAAGAAATTCCTGAGCCATCAGAATTAAGCAAAGAAGAAGAAGCAATAGAAATTCCTGCAGTCCCAGAAGAGCCAATAGTTATAGAACCAGAAGAGCCTGTCAAAAAAGAAGAGATGCAAGCAGTCAACCTCAATGAAAAAGAATCAGACTACTTATTAATTATTCGCAAGAGTTTAAAATCACTGGAAGATGATCCATGGGTGAAAGTCAAAGACAACATGATCGAGGCATTGACATTCTTTGAACAAGAAATGGAACTCAGCAAGAAAAATGGAACTGAAGATCCTGATGTCTATCAAAAGATAGTTCAGGCTTGTAAGAAATTTAGTGAAGGTGGTTTAGAGCTTGATGAAGGTGACTTTGCCGACTTTGAAGAAGCAGAAGCTCTTTACCTTGACACTCAAGATCTACTGAAAGAAGCAGCAAAAAAAATCAAAGGCAAAACAGATTATAAATCTCAACAGATCCAAGATATTATTGATGCCTTGAATGGTTATACAACTGAAGAGCTTGAGTATATCGACGAGATGCTTGGTACTACATAGATAGAGAAGACGGATGCTACAATTATCAATCCTGGGAATAACAATACTATGCGCAAATCAAGCATCAAAAGAGAAAGCAAAGAGACCGCAGTAACAGTAGAAATCAACTTGGACGGAACAGGCCAAGGTTCGATCATGACTGGCGTTCCTTTCTTCGATCATATGCTTGACCAGTTTCGCAAACATTCTTTTATAGATCTTAGTGTTAACACCATGGGTGATTATGAAATCGATGACCATCACAGTGTTGAAGACACCGGTATCGTGATAGGACAAGCTATCAAAGAAGCTCTTGGTGAGAGACGAGGCATTACTCGCTACGCGTCAGCACGAGTAGTAATGGACGAAGCGCTGGTTAGTTGTGATATCGATCTTGGTACTAGACCCTATTTAGTCTATGACCTGCCAGTAAATAAAGAACGCATCAAAACTTTTGAAACTGAATTATGTGTTGAGTTTTGGAGAGCCTTAGTTAATAACAGTGGCATGGTTGTTCACTTCCACAAAATTACTGGTACAAATTCTCATCACATTATTGAAGCTAGCTTTAAGGCTTTTGCTCTTGCTTTTGATAAAGCCAAGACTATAGACGCAAGAATAGCTGGTGAAATTAGAACCACCAAGGGTATTATTTAACCTCGCGGTGGCTTTTGAGATATTTTGCAGAAGTCAAATGATATAATCTAATTTGTTCGATAAGAACATAAACAAAGGAGATCACGTTTTATGAAAAATAAAGTTAAAGTAGCAACATTGGCAATTGGCTTAGCAACTACACTAGGTGCAAGCGCAATTACTGCTCCCAATCTTGAAGTAAACACAGATACTATTTTCAGTATCTCTGAAACTTCAACATCGTCACTATTAATCAGCGAAGATCACAAATGTGGTGAAGATCACAAATGTGGAGAAGGCAAATGCGGCGACGATCACAAGTGTGGCGAAGATCACAAATGTGGCGAAGGTAAATGCGGAGAATAATCGAAGCAATCTACAACTTTAAAAGAGAGCCTCGGTGTTATACCGGGGCTTTTTTTTGCTATCATGCTGAGGGAACGTAGAAACCATCAGGATCTTGAGATATGCGATAATGGGATTCTGGCGCCCTATGGGCTCAGGATGACGAATAATGTTTAACAAAAACAAATTAATCAAACCAGGACTAGGACTCGGACTGCGCAGGGGACTCACTGAAGAAACCCTTGAATTTTATCAAAGCAAAGAAAATGACGGCTTAATAGAATGGCTGGAAATCGTACCAGAGAATTACATCAAACTTGGTGGCATTAAAGCCCACAAATTTCAAGCAGTATTAGATTCCAAAATCAAATTGATACCACATGGTGTTAATCTCAGTATCGGCACAGCTCCAGAAAAACCAGGACAGCCTAGTTATGACCCTTATCTAATTGACGCCTGCAAAGAATTATTTCAAGAAATAGATGCGCCCTGGTTCTCCGATCACTTGTCATGTACAAGGGTCGGTGATATTTATTTACAAAATCTTTTGCCAATTCCTTTCACTCAAGAGACTGTCAATGTCGTTAGTGACAATGTCAAATTTTTGCAAGATACAATGCAGATACCATTTTTAATTGAAAACCCAAGTTTTTACTCCACCATTATTGAACCGGAAATGACCGAAGCCCAGTTTATCAACTCAATTCTTGAGCAGGCAGATTGTGGGCTCTTGTTAGACGTAAATAATATCCACGTCAACGCGACAAATCATAATTGCTATACGCCAGTGGAATTTCTAGAACAACTCAAGCTAGATCGAGTAGTTCAAGTACATATCGCTGGGCATCTCCATGGTTATCGCTCGCATACTGGGCACAGTATCGAAATCCTTGATACTCACGGCGAAGCAATTGCTCAAGTGGTTTACACAATACTAGAAGAACTACTGGCAAGAACTCCTGTCAATGCAATTTTGCTTGAACGGGATTCTAATTTCCCGGCACTCAGTGAACTGGTCGAAGAGCTTAAAACAATAAAAGGCATCATGAATGGCACTCTATCAAATCCAACAAGAAATACTCAAATGCATGCAGGGACAAGCAGCTAATCCTGAGATACTCCCCCAAAAAGCTCAAGATGAATTAAGCGTCTATTACTCACTAGTAGTCAGTAGCCTCAGTTCTTTGATGCAAAATATCTATCCACTTTGCTATAAAATCCTTGAACCTAACTGGAATAAGCTGATGATCCAATATCAAAACAAATATCCAAGCAAATCGGCAGTTTATCACAAACTAGCAGCTGATTTTCACAAATTATTAGCCGAGCCAAAGCTCCAAGAGAAATATAACTACCCAAACTATCTAAGTGAACTAGCGCTATATGAATGGACCGAGCTAGAAATCTACAACGCTCCCAATATCCAAGCCACTACTAAGCTCACACCAGTGCACCAAGTCCTGCAATTCACTTATCCACTTACTACAATTGTGCAATATCTCAAGACTAGTGAAGATAGCATCGAAGAGATTCAAACAACCGATATTGAAGAAGAAGCGCAAATTAGCTTCTTTTATAGAGATGAAACCAGCCTCAAAAATAGATCATTTGTGCTCACTCCGGCTAGCTTATTTGTCATCCAGGCCATTGGCTCTGGCAAAGGATTAGAAGAAATTCATAAAAGCTTTTGTAAGCAATTTAATTTGCAAGTAGATATCCAAGCAATTAATCAACTCCAAAAGGATTTGCAAGCGGCCAATATACTGATAGACTAATCCATAGCTATGGGTTTGGGTGCCAAGCATAATTCTGATCTCGCCAATGCAAAACAGGTTTCACTGTTTGATACAAGTTGTCGTCCAATAACAATAAATGACTCTTCCCAGGAACACCCGGACTATTTAGATTATCCAGGAACTCGAGAATTACTTGCCAAGGTACAAGAGATTTTGGCTTGCGGCAAGAGAGTTAGTTTTAAATTAGGCAAACTAATCGAAAACAATAAAATAGATCAAGCTGATTTTCTTTGCGACACTCAGCAAGACTACAAACTAAGATCTGGCTGCAAAAGCAGTCCCTCAGGCATTATCCTGACACAAGCAATTGCAGGACAAAAGTTCATTGGTGATTTTAGTATCGCTTACATTGAAGCGATGGCTGCAAGAAATATTCATCAAGCTCATTACAAAGATATTGCAGTCGATCATTTTCATTTTACAGAAGGCATTTGCAATATTGCACAGCTAAGTGATTGTATCCATGCTCACAAAATCAAAAAAAACAATCTTGCTATTGCTTTGATCCCAGCCAATGCAATTAAAGCAGCTCGCAAAAACAGATTCAGTGGTTGGGACTTACCTCAATTCAAACAACAAACCGCTTCTATAAACCAGGGCAAGATTTATCATGTCAACAAAAATCGTGAAGTATTAGCAGAAGTAAATCTTGTAGAGGAAGCTACCGACTCATTGGCTTCACCAATCTACAAAATCAAACTTGACGAAAGATGGCTAATCATAGTGCCTCAGGCAAATAACTACCAAAATATCAGTGGCGACTTCAAGCTTGAAATCAGTAATAAATTAATTGACAGCATTGCTCATAAGAAGGCTTATCATCCAGAACAAGACCAACAAATTGAAGCAATTGAACTTGAATCGAGTCTAGGACAGGCAGCAAGAGTGATTTTTAATTTACTTGGTGATTATGAAGCGGTACCTGAAGCTCTTCTCAATCTTGAAGGCGGCTCTTGGGCAGCTCTGGCAACAGAAAGTAGCGCTAGTGGCAGACATGACGGCAGCAACAGCATGCACGAAGTCCTGCGCAATGGCTGGCACAAACACGCTGAGATTGCTATTCCGTGGAATTATTTGAGTTTTGAAAAACTGGCTCAAAGCAATCAAGCAAGTGACTCGGACTACCTACTTGCTTGGGACCCGCAAGCTGATCTTTATATAGAGTCTAATCAATCCTGGAAACGCAGCAATCGATCTGAAGTCATCAGCACCCTCAAGTACGTCTACGAACAATATCGTACTGTTGCCAGCAAACAATTCTTGCTCTCAGCCAAAGAACAAATGATTATTCTAGCTAAATATATCGCTAGCCAAAAACTCAAATCAGTTGATTTTGAATACAGTGGCAATACAGAACTAGTGAAATACCTAGAAATGATTTATAAAACTCATGAGTCTGCGGCTGCCGTTAAGCATTTTTATTCGAACGTAGCCGAAAACCAAGGAGCTCGTAGCTAAGTGTTGATTTTGCAGATTCGTGAGGGTTGCTCCTTGGATGAGGAGAGGTTTTGCCATTTGTTTTCGAAGAAAATAATCAATTTTGTGGATAAAACTCGGTGAGCTCTGCTCCCGAGTGAGCAAAATTTAAGGCAAAACGTTATAGTTCAAAGGGATAGATTCAGGAAAAACTTGACATCACAGGAAGCTGACTGGTATCAAGATAAGCCCACTTCTCGCTTTTTATACTTGTGGGCAAATTTATCAACGTGGCAAACCCCTCAAATACCAGTAACATCAATGCAAATGCAAGTAGGCTCAGCCTTGCGAGCAGCCACAGCCGCTCAGGGTTTTCCACTAGGTACAAACCGCCCCACACTAATCCCACAAAGTCTACTTGATTCAAGGGAAATAATTCCGCACGACTTAGAGCAAATAGCCAAAGAGTTTGATGCCAACTTTTTTAACAACAATAATTTTTTAGCCGAGGATCATTCAACCAAACAAGAACTTGATCAAATCCTTACTGGTTTAATGGATTTACTCGGATTAGAACATGGCTCAGTGAAAGTACATGTATTTGATCAACGTGGATCTATGTACCCCTTTCCATTCTCAGAGAAAAAAATATACTTTAAAGACATACCAAACGCTATGATCAATCCTGTCACTGGCAATATGTTCATCTCAAGAGCATTGCTAGATACACTTGACTATGATCATGCTGAAACTAGAGCTGTTATGGCTCATGAGCTAGGTCACTTTTTGTTTAAGCACCATTGCCCAGCAAATCCATCCGAACGCTTCGATCCTATTGGCAACCATATAGGCAATTTTGCTGAAGAATATTCCTGCGATAGGCTAGCAAGCTTTCTTTCCTCTCTATCTGGCGATAAACCATCAGCAATTGCTGATGCACTAAGCAAAATCGAACAAAATGCTCAAGCAATTACAAACCAGCATTTCAAAGACACAAAGTACCCCGATCACAAAATAGACGATGGACAAAATTTGCAGATGACATTACTCAGCACCCACCCACATACTAAACGCCGAATCAGAGTTATCAATCAATTAGCGAGACAATTTCCAGTAGCTCAGACAAAGTCAACCCAGTTAAGTCAAATTGCAGCTGATGATATTTCTCAAGATTGGACTGGTTACGATAATGACCATATGAGACCTGCTATTGAAGCATCAAGGCCTTATATCAACCTAGGTCAAGGCATGCAAAATCAATTAAGACTATCAAAACTAGGATCTTTGAATGACATAGTAAATAACATAACTGATAAGAAAGCAATAGCAGATCTTTTTCCTCAATATTGCAAAGTAGAAAATGAACCCACCATGTATGGCTACAAAAAACTAAATTTAGTTTTTGATGCAGCGGAACTAGATAGCATAAGCGATCAAGATTTTGTTCAATTTGTTCAAGAGCTTGAAAATATCGCAGATTTAAACTTAACAGATTCAGACAACCTAGATGATGATCTTTTTTCAGAATCTCTTGCATCTCAAATAGAACAACTTGATAACCCACAAGTAGGTGACGCCGAAACCCAAGATCTGCTCAATGATTGGTTTAAAGAAGCGGCTCTTGCATGTAATAATGAAGGCTCTTTTGAAGCACTAGATTTTTTTCAAGAAGACTTTGCTGCACTTAACCTAGAACAAATTAAACTAATATTTAGCATAATCAATACTCGTCATTTAATTGACCATAAGCAAGACTTACATATTAGTTCCGATACTTTAAGATACCAAGCTCTTAGTAATCTACTAGCAGATAGCTGGGTAAAACAAGCGCATGCTAATGGTCAAAGCGAGCTAAAAATTCTTCAAGATATGGTGCAACTTGCAAGCTCCAACTTATTGACTCACGGAGCTTCTATTCTTAGTCATAACCCCAGGTTAATACAGCTATTAGAGTCATGTTTTCAAGATGGTGACACAGAAGTTCAAAAATCAATCATCCAGCTAATGAATGACAATATTCTAGTCACCAAAGATTTGATGCCAGTCTATTTTTATGTAAACCGTGGCGAAAATAATTTATTTGCCAAGATGGCAAGCTTTGCTAAAGAGCATAAGCTCAATCACCGTAATTTCAGTCGTGATAAAGCTACACTCGTTGCAGAAATTGATAAAGAAATTGCTGACAAAAGCAAACTGAGAGAACTTACTCTAATAGATCTACCTGAAGTCAAATTATTATTAGAAAAATCTTCTCAGCTTGAAGCCAAACTAGAACAAAGAATAAATCCCAATTCAATTGTACCTATTTTTCATATTAGTTATAAAGATGAACTAAGCCCTGAGTTTTTAGTAGAAACGAAACAAAAAATCATCATAGCAACGACAGCAGCTCTTGGAAGCTTTTCTCGTCATAATCCTGGAGAACAAGCCACAGAGCTACCAGAATATCTTTCTAAGACTTTCGATGAAAACTGGGATAGGCTCCTGATAAACAGAGCTTATGACAAGTTACAGGAACAAACTGAACTTAGTCAAGAAGAAATCCGTCAATTCATGTATGGGCTTCAAGATGATACCAGCCTTACTGAACAATTAGCTCGACATAGAAACTCTAGCCTCGAATCATTACTTAACTTAGGTCTATCTAGCTCTGCTGAGGATTATATAATTATTCACGGACAGGACAAGTTTACAGAAGAATTCTACCGCTTAGGTAGAGATAAAATAGATAGTACATCATACTCTCAATTAGAAGCTGAGGTTTTTACTTTTGCACAGCTATGGAATTTATGGCATGAAGGTTTTGGGCAAGAATACTCAGAGCTAACACAAGGCAAGAATAAATTAGATTTCTTAGTCACAAGCCAACCCATTGCATGCTTATCTCGTGATCAAAAAATGATTGAGGCTCTAGGACTGACACCGATCACTATACTTGATGATATTAAAACAACACAAGCAGAAATCCGCAAATTAAATGACCTGGAGACTCTATTTCAATTAAGAGACAATTTTTACAACAAAATACTTATTCAAACTTGTGAAGCTAGGATTTATGAACAATACGATGATCAGTCAAAAGACACTGCAAAACTAGCACCAATCAAAGCTCAACTTAGAAATATCAATGATCCAGAAATTAGAAACAACAAAGAATTAGAACATATTCTAATTAGTTATACTTCAGCTTCTTATCACAGGAATGAATTACTAAGACCTTTTATTGACAGGGCAAATAGTAAAGGAGACAAAGAATTACTTGCAAGTTTCTTAACCGAGCCTCCAATTATAGACAAGAATTCAACTCGCAAGATAGAAACTAGTCTTGCTGAAGAATCATTATTAGACTTAGTGAGCAACACCAGAGACCTTGACAAAGCTGATTTCCTTTTATATTTACTGGGAGAAAGGGATTTCAGCGTAGAGGACTCATCTGCTCAAATTAGTTATTCCGAAGATATTATCACAGATGATAGATTAAGGTACCCAGCTGGAACAATTTTTGTTGATACCGAATATCAGACTGGAGACTATTTGCATTATCAAAGCCCAGATATCATAATTAAACTCAGCAAAAAACTCGGCATTAAACCTGAAACATTATTATCAATTGAGCAAGCCAGCAGCAGTAAAAGACAAAGGATAGAAATCCTTGAAGCAGCTTTCAATGGAGCAAGAGGTATACTCAAAAATCCGACACTAAGAGATGAATTTTTAAACCGTGTTGCCAATAGATTAGTGGAGTCAAGTCCTTCAATGTCCCAAAATGACAATCAAAAAAAAGCAATGAAATCATTTCTAAGCTTTGCTCTGAACAATTGTCCTGAACAAAAGATTAGCGATGTTTTTTTCAATCTATGGAATATTTCCAGTCAAGAATCCATTGATATGCCTGAATTACTTGCACAGTTCATGCAAAGCTCTGGTCCAGCTTTTATTAAATTTGGACAAAAGCTTGCAACCATGAATATCCCAACGGCTTACAAACAAGCACTCCGCAAACTTTCTAGCGAGAATACAATTTCAGACACCAATCTTTTTTATCACCACCTAGATGCTGAATACCAAGAATCAGGTTCACCATTTGATCCAAATGCCTCTGGACAAAAGCTAGGCGAAGGCTCTATGGCAACGACTTATCGAGCTCAACTCAATCCTTCCCAAGCAGCTCTACATTGTCAAGATCTAGACAATCAACGAGCTGTCAAAATCATCCATCCCTTTATTAGAGCAGAAATAGACATGGATATTACTTATATTTCAAGCCTTATTAATTACATCAATGAGCATAGTGATGAATTCGATGGGCTAAAAATCCCAAGCAACACATGTGATATTTTGAAAGAACAGCTGCTTTCACAAACTGATCCATCTGAAGAAATCAAAAGAGCTGAACTACTTGCAGAAGAATTGCAAACTCCAAGCAAAGACGGACTAGTACACATTCCTGTAACGATAGACAAGGATTTATCACATGGCAATATTCTTGTCAGCAAACTCCAACCTGGTTATGAATTAGACAGCCATCTCTTAACTGAACAAATAGGAGAACAAGAAGCTAACCGAATCAGCAATGCAGTTGGATTAAGAGTCCTTAGACAAATTTTACTTGGCTCTTGTTATCAATCAGATGTCAACCTTGGTAATTTTGGAGTAGTGCATGACGACTCTGGTAAGCTCATCAAACAAAAGAATCAACCTCTAGTTTGTTGGTATGACAGTGGAGCAATAGAAACAATCACCAAAGAAGAACAAAAAACCTTAGTCAGTTTAATTTTGGCTTTTAACGATGTGGGAAACAAAGTCAAAGAGCTACCTATTCTTCTAAGCTCAATGGTCAAATTGAATGAAGACGAAGTCAACTCATTTCAAGCAACATTAACAAACTGGCTTCAAGAGGACTCTATTGAAGCTGAAGGACTAGACAAAATCAAAGAACAGTTTGAAGCGTTTGTCGATTTTGTAGCAAGCCAAGATAAAGAAGTATCAGAGAATTGGATCAAGATCGCAAATACTATTGCAATGTTAGCTCCTCTAATGAAAGCTCCTGCTAATAGTGACGAAGATAAACACGCACAATTCCTAACAACAACAATTCAATCATTGGTCAAAGAATCAGTCGATCAACACTTTACAATGATTGAGAAGCTGCAACTTCGTATCAATTCATAATAGACCTTTTGCAAAAGTCGGAATTATCTCCAAAGGCAACACGCGCATTCCGCGCGGTTGCTACATTTTTTGAGCGACCTGTACATCGAAACTGTGTTTCGAAACAGGTCTAATGCCAAGTCTAGCTATTGCGAAGCAATCACAACAACAAACTCACCAGGTATATCTTTTGGAAACTGACTTTGCAGCTCTTCAATAATTTCAGTTACTGGTCCAAAATAAAGCTGTTCAAATTTCTTAGTAAGTTCGCGTGCAAGAAATACATCTCGTCCTTCACCCAAAATAGTTTTGACATCTTCAAGACACTTGATAATTCGATGCGGACTTTCAAAAAGCACTATCGCTCGTTTTTCTTCGGTCATGTCACGCAGGATTCGGCGGCGCTTTTGCGGACTATGCGGCAAGAAGCCCTCATAAACAAAGCGACTAGTGTCAATTGGGCAGACTGACAGGGCTGCTGTAAGTGAGGAAGCACCCGGGATTGGGACTATCTTCACTCCGTCACAAGTAGACAGGCTTGTTATTAATGTAGAACCAGGATCTGAAATCAACGGAGTCCCAGCATCAGAGCACAGTGCGATGTCCTCGCCATTAATTAAACGCTGTTTAATTTCTTCAATTCGCTTGTGTTCATTTTCTTTATTACAACTTACAAGCTTCTTGCCACTCATCTCAAAATGATTAATCAGCTTGGAAGTCACCCTAGTATCCTCACAATAAATAGTATTGACACAATCCTTGAGTATACGTAGTGCTCTAAGGCTAATATCCTCAAGGTTGCCAATTGGCGTAGCAATAACGTAAAGTATTGACACTAAGTAATTATACTTTATTTCACCCAAGGATGAAATGAAGCTGGCTTTTGCAGTAAATCTATTAAGCAACAGCTTGATTTTGTAACAACTCTATAAAATATTCATAATCCAGCCCAATGTCCATGATAAAATATCAAGCCATGGCGACGATAAGAAGACAAAGAACAAATAACCCTGACGCTAGTGAATTGAACTACAAAAACGTAGGTTTGTTAGGACAATACATTGATAGCACAGGTAAAATCAACGGCCGCAGACAAACTGGATTGGATGCAAAGAAACAACGCACTATGCAAAAAGCAATCAAACAAGCAAGAGCATTAGGTTTATTGCCATACAACGTTTAAAGAGGAAGAATTATGTCACGCATTTGCGAAATTACAGGAAAGAAAGCTGGGAAAGGATGGAGATATTCATTCTTGAGATCTCACTATAACCCAACGTCAAGAAGAAGATTTGAAGTTAACCTTCAAAATATTGTTGCGATTATTGATGGTGTTAAACAAAGAATTAAAGTCAGCACCAAGGCAATCAAGACTTTCCCTGAACTCAAGTCTGGTATTACTAGCGCACAACTTAAAAAAGGTCGTCGCCGTAAACTTAACGCAGCAAAGAATAAAGCCTCAAAAGCCGAAGCCTAAGCCAGGATTAGCAAAGAATAAAAGTGGTGCTTTGGTTTAAGTAAACCTAGAAGTTCTTATCACTGTATAATAAATACATGTCTATCAATAATGACAATCTAACCAGCATAAAAGAACTTGCTGCCAAGCTTAAAGTAACTGATGCGCTTCTCAAGAAACTCATTAAAGACTTTGGTATTGAGCCAGATAGAGTTCAAAAACGTATTCACCTTAACGACAATGCTGTTAAAACTATCCGAGAAATCTTAGCTCTTAAAGCCAGCGGCAAAAAGAATAAGGAAATCAAGGAATTATTTGATGCTGCACAAGCTGCAATCAAAGCTGAAACTAAGGCTGAAACTCAAGCAAATCCAGAAGAAGCTAAAAAAGAAGCTCAAGCCTCAAACGAAGAACTTGAAACAACTCAAGAAGCAAAAATCCTAACAAAAAAAATTACTTTCAAAAAACCTAAAACAGATAGCAAACCTGAAACCAGCTCCGAAGCAAAGCCTAAAACAGAGGTTAGCACAGAGACCAAAAGCAAACATTCTAGAACTCGCAAAAAATCCAAAGCAAAAAAAGCAGAAGACAAAACAACTCAAACAGAAGCTCAAGAAGAAACTCAAGCAAAAAAAGAAAAAGAACAAGATGGATTAGACATCACTAGATATCTTGATGAAACAGAAGATGACGAAATCAGCATGGCAATGCGCCTAGCGGATAATGACAACCCTATCGATGAAGAGCCAAAAGCACAACTTGATCTTGATGAAGATCTTGACCTCGATGAAGATGAAGCAGATTTTGAAGAACTTCCAGAAGTCGTTGAAAAAACCGGCAAGCGTCTCAATCCACGCAAAATGCGTCGTAGACAATTTAGCTTCCGCTATATTCAAAGACAAATTGCCAATGATGCTAAACGAGTTCAATACATTCAACAAAAACTTGAACGTGGAAGATTAAGCACCATGGAAGAAATGAATCTCAAAGATTCATTGGAGCATAGATCTAAGTTACATAGTGGTTGGGTGCATTTACTTAAGTGGGTCAAAAGCTAATAGTGTGTTCTGAGGAACTCACCTGCTGCGTTACGCTCGTTCCAACAAGTCATCATTGCATCTGAGCCCCTCAAAATACACTATCCCCAGAAGCTTTAAACGTCCATGCTAAAATACCAGCATGCCCCTTCGATTCCTTAGCTCAGGCGAATCACACGGACCTGAATTAAACATCATTCTTGAAGGCATTCCTGCAAATATGCCTCTCTTGGAAGAAGACATCAACCTCGATCTCAAAAGACGTCAAGGTGGTTATGGTCGTGGCGGCAGAATGAAGATTGAAACAGACAAGGTCTTTTTTACTGCAGGCATTAGGCACGGACGAACTTTTGGTGGCGCTCCAATTGCCATGAAAATCATCAACAAAGATCATCAAAAATGGCTCAATGTCATGTCATCAAGTCCAGTTGATACAAGTGACCCTAAGGTCAAAGCAGAGCTAGACGCAAAATATATCTCCAAGGTAAGACCAGGACATGCAGATTTTGCTGGCGCACTTAAGTATGACGCTCCAGATGTAAGAGATATTTTAGAAAGATCATCTGCACGCGAGACTACATCAAGAGTAGCGGCTGGCGCTGTATGCAAAACTTTTTTGAAGCAATTTGGTATTGAGATTTTTTCTCATGTACTTACTATCGGTGAACTAAGTATTGATGCAACTGCAATTCCAGACCAAACTAGCCTCAGCCAGTTTAAAGAGCAAGTAGAAAGCTCTGAGCTGCGCATCTATGATCCAAGTGGCAAGAAAGATCAAGAGTTTAAGGATTATATCGATTCAATCCGCAAAAAGGGCGACACTCTTGGTGGCATCGTCGAAGTTTTTGCGTTGGGAGTGCCAGTTGGTCTTGGCTCGCACGTACAGTGGGATAGACGCATTGATGGTCTCATCGCTCAAGCAATGATGAGCACTCACACAGTCAAGTCTGTTGAAATCGGACTTGGTGAAGCGGTTGGTAGAATCCCTGGTTCGCAAGTTCATGATCAAATATATAGAGCCGAGGACAAAAACCCGCTTCACTATGAGCGCAAGACAAACAATCTTGGCGGCACCGAAGGCGGCATGACCAATGGAATGCCTATCACTTGCAAAGTCGGTGTCAAACCAATCCCAACCCTTATTTCCAAACTTGATTCTATTGACCTTGATACCAAAGCCAACGCTGAGTCTCACTTTGAGCGCTCTGACATTTGTGTCGTGCCCGCTGCCGGTGTTGTGCTTGAAGCAATGATGGCAATTGTTCTTGCTCAATGCTTTTTAGAGAAGTTTGGCGGCGACAGCATTGCAGAAACCAAACGTAATTACGATAGTTATCAAGAGCAGATTAGTGAGAAATAATGAAAGAGAGCCAAGGTTTTGACGTTTGTTTTCGGAGAAAACAATGACACTCCGCCTTGTTTCCTCAATGATCTTCGTTTCAAAGCCGAATAAGCTTCGGGGTATTCGCCTTGCTCAGAATAAATTTTGCGGATAAAACTCGGTGAGTTTTGCTCCCAAGTGAGCAAAATTTAAGGCAAAACATTATAGACTCTAGCCTAATTAATAAAATATACCCCACCTGGGTATATTTTAACGCTCGATAATCAAAATCATCACAAAAGCATGTTTTAAGCATAAAGCAATGTGCATAAAACATGCCTTTGTGGCACAATATAATTATAAGAATCAGGTAATATCATGGATAATTTTATACAGCAAAGAATTCTACAATCAAATCCACAATGGCAAGACTCATCCTATCGTCCTGAACTTGCACTAGCTAACACAAGGGCAATATACAAAGAACTAGTCCAGTCTCTAGATGATCGAATGATAATTTCATTAGTTGGCTTGCGTCGCACTGGCAAAAGTACACTACTGTTTCAACTACAAGATCATGTTTTACAAAAAGTCAACGATAGTAAACAAGTATTTTTCTTTTCCTTTGATGAAAAGCTCCAAGAACAAGATCCTCAAGCACTTGAAGCAATCCTCAATTACTACTTCGATGCAGTATTAAAAACCAACCCTCGAACCTTGAAAGAGAAAGTATATATTTTCTTAGATGAAGTTCAATATATAGAACACTGGCAATCAATTCTCAAAAATTTATACGATTCAAGTAGCAAAATCAAATTTATCATCTCCGGATCATTTTCACTCAAACTAGCAAAACAAGACAGGGAATCGCTTGCAGGCAGGATTGCTGAAAGCTATATTGCCCCACTTGATTTTGCTGATTACCTAACAATCAAATCTCAAATTAAAGAACCATGTGCTATCAAGCTCAATAAAATAGATAATCAATCATTCAAAGATTTAGATTTTGACTTATTCAACCAAAAATATCAAGATCAATTTATTGATTTCATTCTCCATGGTAGCTTCCCCGAGACTATCAATATTGAAAACCTAGACAAAAAATTTGACTACATTGAAAACTCAGTCATCAATAAATTAGTAGAAAACGATATACCCAAGATCTACAAAATCAATAAACGCAATGAACTCAAATCCCTGGTCAAGTGTTTGATACAGGACAGTTCTTCTATTTTTGAAAACAAAAACTTGGCTGAAGCTACTGGACTCCAACGTAATAGTATTAGCAAATATCTAGAAGCACTTGAAGCTAGTTTCTTTCTTGATATAGTGCCTAGCCATCACCGTTCAGCACACAAAGCACGCAAAACACGTAAAAAAGTCTATGTTATTAGTCCAAATTTCTTACCTGCCTTATTAAGACTTAAACGCGACAACTCCTTGCTAAACGACATCATGGGCAAACTAGTTGAGACTTATGTCTATCAAAAACTCAAAAGTTATAGAGAATTTACCAATATCCACTTCTTTCGTAAAGGCAGCAATGAAATTGATTTCATAGCAGGTGATTTCTTGCTCAATAAAAAAACAGAGTGGACATACATTGAAGTTAAATACAAAAACAATATCAATAGCTCTGATATTAAATTCCTGCTTAAGCATATCAAGCAGAATCAAATCCCATCAGCAATTGTAATCACCAAAAACAAATTAGCTATTAATGACTACGATGGTCATAAGGTTTATTTTATTCCAGCTTTGTTAATCTAGTTTGCTAGAGCTGATTATGCATTCACAAGAATTCTACTGCTTAACAAATAAGAACAATCCCAAAGAATCGGTATTGTCTGTAGCATAAGCTACGATTGCATTAGCACCATCTTGTACATAACCAGAGAAGCTATGTCCACCAGCTGCAAAGCTAATCTCACCGCTAGCACTTATAGTAGCAGTACCGCTAGTTCCTTCAAAATCAGAACTTGCAACAGCTTGACTTACAGCATTTGAACTAGCTGCCTTAATTGCTTGGTTCTCTACAGTACCAGAAATACTAAAACTAGTACCCGAGAAAACAATACTACCAGCCTTGTGACTTGAAAGAACTACTTCCCCAGTTGTACCTAAACTAGTAGAATAACTAAATATCTTATAAGTTCCACTGAGGCTTGGAGTAGAACTTGGAAGCTTCACTGCAAAACTAAGCTCACGACTAGCACTATCAATTTGATTAGATCTGCGAGCAGGTCCACCTTGATCATTACGATCAGTAGCAATCACAAAAGCTGCAATAGACGCATCTTGAGCAGCATAACCCTCAAAAACCATCTGCCCCTCTTCGTTATCCTCATCAGCTACGTCAATAGTAAAACGACCATTGCGCGAAGTGAATTGCGCAGAACCAGTTTCTGCCTCAGAGAATTCATCACCGTCAGTTGACACTGAGACAGTGTATTCATCACCACAACTTGCTATTGAACTCTCAAGATACTCACGTTCAAGCTGAGTACTAGCGTCAAAACTGTAAACAACAGAACCGCCCGCAGCAATATCTAAAGTACCTTTAAGACTCATTACACCTATTCGGCCTGGACCACCTAAATCAGTACCAACACCAACTATTCCATAAAGTCCTTCAAGCACCTCATCAGACTGTTTAATAATTACTTGAAAACCAACGATGGTATCTTCAGAAATCTTCAAACCAGTATCAGCATTAAATTCTTCGCCACCACCTATATTGTTAGCAACAGAGAAGCCTCCACTAACAGGATAGAACTGGAATACCTCATCTTTATCTCTAAAAGTAGTGTTGTAAGTTATACCACTAAAATCATCAGTAAAGCTATGGCTTTCTTCAAAAGCTGGAACTACTACAGAAACTACATTACTAGTATCTACGGTTGCAAGAAAACCTGCTTCACCAAAATCTCCCTCTGGTGTTCCAGAATAAGCTTCTAGTGTAAAACAATTAGAGCCATCTTGTGGTCCTTGACCAAAATCATCGTTTGGACCATCTTGTCCACCATCACCAAAATCATCGTTTGGACCATCTTGTCCACCGTCACCAAAATCATCTCCAGGTCCTTGATCGCCTTGTGGTTGATCCTGATCATCTTCTTGCACAGAACCACCTTGATCATCAGAATGTGCTAACAAAGAAGCCTCTGAAAAAAGTACTGGTTGCGGAGTTACAGTAAGCACACCAGCTTCACTAGGTCTAGAAAGTCTTGCTAAACCAATTTCAAGCTCAGCACTCACTCTTGATTCATCACCAAAAGGATTATTCTCAGTTGAACCACCAAGGGCTCCTTCATAGAATACAACAAAGTAATCACCAGCAATTTCTTCAGCAGCAAGCCCTAAGTCTGTAGGAGTTGTTTCAAAAACGAAATCATCATCAGAAAGAGAATCTTGTTCATCTTCTGGAGGCTGATCTTCATCAGGCACTTCATCATCATCAATCGAATCTTCATCAGGAAGCTGACTTGGCAGCTCAACGTCTGCATCATTTGCAACACCAAGCATATTGTCGATTACCGGCTCAAAAAGATCTTCAAGCTTGGCTTGTGTCTCTTCAATAGTCTCTTCAATACCAGGATTAAACTCTTCAAATTGTTCAACAATATCGTTCATCTCTGTTGGAGTAATTTGTTCTTGTATCAATGGTGCGTCAGAATCTTGGACTCCTTCAACAAACTGGTCATATATAAAAGTAGAAACAGGATTAACCACAATATCTTCTGACTCTGTTGCAAAAGCTATCAAATCCTCACCTGTATCAGCTTGAACATGAACTGCATATTCAACACTTGGTGTGGCATCTTCTGGCATTGCAATTTCAAAATTGCCATCTTCATCAGCAACCGCAGTGATTCCAGTTGGAGTTTGCGTGCCATCAGTAGCAATCTCTACGATTTCAACTTCTACACCAGCACCCAGATCCGTATTTAATGGAGTGATTTGTCTTGCCTTGCCCATATTCTGTGGAGTTCTTCTTCTTGTACTAAAATTATTAGTACTTCCAGAAGGTATAATCACTCTTCCAGAGAGAGTCACAGCATCAGCATCTACACTAAGTGCATCTTTATATAGATTAATTCCCAGTTTCTTTTTTAGTCCATTAGATACACTGATAGCAAAAGTGGATTCAGAAGCATTGACAATATTGTCAGTATTTTTAAGACTCAAAGTGATAGGGGAGCTATTTTGCATTACACCATCTTCATAAGGAATCAAAACCGGTCCTGTAAGACTCGATTCGTATAGTTTTTTATTAAATTGGAGCTTGGCTTTGATATTACCAGACTTGCCAGCAAGCTTGGCCGGGTCATCACTCAAAGTCACCGTAAAGGTTTGAGTCGGGCTCGATTCACTAAAACGCAAATCATCATCACTTGGCACAATGTCAATTGCAGAGACCTGCAATCCAAAAGCAACCATGACTAGTACTAAAGCTAATTTTCTCATAGCCATATTCTACCCGACGGCATGTGGCTTGCGGTAGTACAGTTAACCTAAGCTCCCACCCATGTTGAACCTTCACTTTTACCAGATAATATCTAAGCGATCGTCAATTTTGGACTAATTTTCTATTCCGTAGGCTTATTTTATTACAAATTGAAGTTAGAAGTTGGAAAGTGCTTTGGGTAAATTTATCATTGCGTTGGTGTTAATCGTTCCATCTGAGTTAAACTATCCAGCCTGTGAGATAAATCAATTTGTGGGAAATGATTGGCAAAGGATTTGGAGCTATTCAGAAGTTGAGCGATTTTGTCAAAATCAAAGCCTGTAGTTCTTAACTGCTCAAGTTTACAATCTGCAAGTCCAGATTTAACCATCTGTTTATTCAGACCTTGCTTAACACTATTTGCTCGATCATACTCTTGTCTTAGTTCCAGCTCTCTTGCTCTGTTCTTCGGATGATCCGTTACATAGTCATAATATTCTATCGGGTGATCTAAATTTGCAGCATTATCAGGGTCTGTTCTAAACCTATGATCAATTAATCTATTACGTATAGACTCCAATATAGATCCAGCTAATATTGAACACATAATAAAATAAAGTGCGGTATTAATCTGTAAATATTGTTGAGGATCAAAATCTTTTAGCTCTTTATTTCTTGGCAATTCCCTTACGGCATTATCTAAATTGAGCCTTAGATCTCCAAATAATTCTTTAGCTTGCTGCTGAAATCCAGCAAATTCATAAAAATCGTTAGTGAAAAAATCACCAATACTCTTCCATGCTGCTTCGTCTTCCCGCTCAGCTTCATTAGGATCATCAGAACAAGGAACATGAGAATTTACTATATCATTAGCCAACCCTGTAAACTGAGACAGATAGTATTCAAAATTACCATCTAACCAATGTGCAATATGACCAGGTTTAACGAAACCTCTATCAACTGTATTGGTCATAAGCCTAAACACTTGATGGTGAGTAGTATCATCTATATCTTCATTAACAACTCCATTGTTTTGATAACTAGTTAAAGAATCTAAAAATTTATGAATAATCCCCAAAGAGATCTTAAAACAATCAGTTATAGATCTCAAATTCACCAACATAGAATCATGATAAGGATAGGGTTGATGCATTAATTCTAGATCTTCTCTACATTTTTCTATTCTCTCATCAATCCTAGGGATTATCTTCATAAGACCCTTAGTCCTATCTTTATAGGATTCTACTAATTTAACTGCTTCCGATACTTGCATAATAAGATTCTAGCATAGGTTAAAATAAGTTCTGCCTTGAGTTACCATGGTTTAAGATTCTTAGTATTATCATCTACACTAAACTTTTTCTAACAACCACTCCCAGACCGGTATAACCTTGATCAAATCCTTGCCTATCACGATATCTTCCTTGCTATCAAAACTAATAATATAAAGCTCTTTAGCCTTAAGTTCAGACTGCGCTTCAATTAGCGCGCGGACTTCACGCTCGCGAGTATCTTTATCACTAAGATCCCAGCATGCTTGATATAGCTCTCGCGTACACCTGAGATAAAAATCTACTTCATATCCTTTAGCAGTTTTATAATAAAAAATATCTTCTTGGCGTTTACGCAGAGCTAAGAAAACTATATTCTCCAAAGTCTGTCCTTTATTCTCACTAACCCCAAATGCCACCTGATTAACCATACCTGTATCTGTTGCATAAATTTTCTTAGCTGCTATTTGTTGTTTCTTGATTGATGCTGCATAAGAATTAACCGTAAAGAGTAGCCATGCCTGCTCTAGATAGTCTATGTAATTTTTTACAGTGGTGACATTCTTAACAAGGGACTCAGGGTCGTATCCGCACAACGCAGGTTTTGGTTAAGGAATTAAGGATTCAACCTGCTCCATGTCCATTCTTCGCGCAGCTCAACGTGGGTGGCTACCAAGGATTCAAATTAGAGTTAGGGGCGCCGGCACCCTGCTGATCCTCTCCATTATCAACTTCACTAGGTTTGGCTTCATTAACCTGTCTAAGTAAATTCTCAATATCTTGTTGACTCAATTGATTTTGCTGCTGCTGTTTTTGTTGTTGCTGCTGTTGCTGGTCTTGATTTTGATCTTGGTTCTGGTCTTGGTTTTGCTGATCTTGTTTTTGCTGCTGATCCTTTTCATCCTCGCCTTCGCCGTCTTTATCTTTGTCTTCCTCGTCATCTTGCTCATCAAGTTTGTCTTTAGCTAGTTGCAAATTATGTTTTGCATCCTCATCATCGGGATCAATCTCAAGAGCTGCTTCATATGCTTTGACAGCTGCTTCATAATCAGCGATTTTGAAATTAGCATTGCCAAGATTATAAAAAGCACTTTCTTTAAGGATCTCGTTCTCTGCCGTTTCAGTAGCGCGCGCAAAACTAGTAAGAGCCTGATCAAAAACCCCTTCGCGATAATGAGCAATACCCAAATTATAATTAAGCCTCGAACTATGTGGATGCTCGACTTGAAGCTTGAGATACTGAGACCGAGCATCAGTAAACGATTCAGCCTGCAACGCCATATCAGCCTGCCAAAGCCTCGGATCCACTGGGTTTGCCATTGCCGGAGCAGTCATTAACATGAAGAACAAAACAAATAAACCAGATTTTTTATTTCTACGTAATTTCTCAAAAGAATTGTCAATGCGCTTAGTGAACCAAAACTTGATATTGGTATAAACTCCCATATTTAAACCCAAAATCAATTCAAGCAATAAAGCTGCGAAAGCAATTGATGTAAATATTTGGTAAGTCTCGTACCACTTCTTAGACCTGCCTGATTTCAGTAACTCGTTATCTATTTTGGTTTTGATGTGATCATAATATAGTTTATCCAAATGGAAATCACTACCACTTGATCTAAAATACTCACCGCCACCAGCTTCGGCAAGTTCTTTCAGCAAAGTATCATTCAATCTAGAAACCACAACTTCACCAGCAACATCACGCACCAAGCTTCCGTTGTATTGTATTGGGGCACCTTTAGCAGTACCGATACCAATGGTGTATATCCTAATCCCTTCAGACTTAGCTCCCTTAGCTTCTTCTAGAGCAGCTTCGTCCTGCTCCTCGCCATCGCTCATAATGATAAGTGCTTTGCCTTCTGATTTAATATATTTAAATGCCTTACGAGCTTTTTGTAAAGCTAACTTGAATGAAGTACCAGGTGTTTCGATTGAATCTACACTGAGTTTACTAATCCAGTCCTTGACCATTAAATAATCATGAGTCAAAGGCGACTGCAAAAATGCATCACCAGCAAAAATAATTAAACCAATGCGATCACCAGTTAGTTTATCAATCAATTTGTTAATTTCATAGCGAGCCCGTGCTAACCGGCTAGGGCTAATATCCTCAGCCAGCATACTCTTGGAAAGATCCAAAGCCACAATGATATTGGTGCCTTGAGTTTCAATTTCTTTCCAATCATAACCCCAACGTGGTGAAATCAAGGCTACAACAAGCATTGCCAAGGTAACAGTAAGCAAGAAAAAGCGCAATAACGACTTAATACTAGAGCTATTGGGAAATAGAGTTTTGATACGGCTTGGTTTAGCAAGTAAAGCTAGTACCTTTTCTCTACGAGTCCAAACACTATAAAAGAAAAATATCCCAGCTGGAATCAAAAGAAGTAAAAATAAAAATTCTGGATGTTTTATATTCATATTAGCTAACCCTAAACCACACTGTATTTGCTAAAAGCATTTCGACCAAAAAGAATATCAACGCAGTCCAAAGGAATGGCTCATAGATATCTCTGTAAGAATTATATTTTTTGACTTGAATCTCTGTTTTCTCTAGCTTATCGATATGATTATAAATTTTGACAAGATCCTCAGTTGTCTTACCTCTAAAGTAGACGCCACCTGTCTTTTCGGAGATCTCAATTAAGGTCTCCTCGTCAATTGGAATAGCTTGTTTGACTTTTTGCATTCCAAAAGGAGTTGGCACCAAAAACGGCACCTCTCCATCTTGACCAATGCCAATTGTATAAATCTTGACCCTCAGTTGTTTGGCCATCTCAGCAGCGAGTTGCGGGCTAATAGAGCCTGAATTGCTTTGACCGTCAGTCATTAGAATCAAAATCCGTGACTTTGCTTGAAGATCTTTGAGACGCTTGAGAGCAACGGCTATAGCATCACCAATCGCCGTCGAGTTACCCACCATCCCTATTTTCAAATGATTAATCAAATCAACTATCGCACCGTGATCCATAGTCAAAGGACATTGAGTATAAGCCTTCTCACCAAAAACCAACAAACCAAGTCTGTCACCACTACGTCTACTGACAAAATCTTCAAGTATGGCTTTCAAAACAGTCAATCGATCAGTAGTCTTGCCCGCCAACTTGAGGTCTAAGGCAGACATAGATTGCGATGTATCAACGGCAAGCACGATGTCCAAGCCAAGGTGTTTGTTTACAGTAATCGATTGCCCGAGCTGAGGTCTTGCCAAAGTCACAATCACAATAGCAAGTAGCAGTAATCTCATAACAAACGGCATATGAAAACCAACATTGTCGAAGAAAGAAGAAAAACTCCGGTGCTGAGTACTCAGTGCGATGCTCAAATTACTTTGCTTGGATCCAAATAAATAAATCAACAAGAGTACTGGAAGTACTAGAAGAAAACTAAGCACCCATGGATTAGCAAATGTCATACTCGCGCCCCCTCTGCCAGTGCTTGCTCATGAAGCTCTGCTGTGTGATCTGGCTTCACTTCTTTTTCTTCAGTTTCTTCAGCCACCATTGATTTTTCGGTAGTGCGCACAATATCCAAACTCAATTCTAGATCTTTTGCTTTAGTTTCAAGTGAAACATTTTGTTTGGCAAATTTGGCCAAATCCGCTCTCTGAAAGATTTTGGTAAGAAACATCGCATGGTTGGTTCGTATTCGACTTTCATTAATTAAAACATCTGCCATCTCATCAGCTGTCTTCTCAAGACAAGCGATACCCAAGCGCTCTTCAAGATAGCTCTTCATATATTCCGAATAAATCAAATAAAACTGCTTACTATCAAGATTGAGATTTAATTCAGTTAGGTTTTTGATAGTACGTTCATAAATACTCAACTCCTCAATAATTTCCTGACGAAAGAATTTGACATAAACGAAATAAGCCAAAGCTGAAACCACGACAAGAATGAGCAAAACTACAAACCAAGTTGGAATGATGATTGAAATATAACCCTTGATATCTCTCAAACCTTCAGCACCAGCATCAGGCAAACCAGTAGAGGCTTGCTGCATGGATTGAATCATTTGACCGTTGGCTGTTGCAGCTGGCATTAAGATCTACGCTCCTTTGTTAAAAACATTTGCAAAAGAGTTTGCAGATAAGGCTTATGGGTAGAGAGATCTAAGAAATCAATACCTAATCTTTTGAATTTGGCACTCAATCTATTGATGTGATCACTTTGCAAATGTGCAAAAAGTTCACGAGTCGATTTGCGATTAAGATTCAAGAGCTGCTTTTGTCCAGTCTCTGGGTTAATAACTTCAACAAAACCAATATTTGGTAACCAAAACTCACGAGGATCTCTAATTGAGATAGCAATTAAGTCTTGAGTCTTGCGCAACAACTTCAACTCTTTCTCATAATCAAATGATTCAACAAAAACATCATCCGCCGCCTGCTTGGTCAGCTCTTTCATTACAGGAGCTTTGGATTTAATAAAATCCGAAATCAAAAACACCACAGAGTGCTTAGGGATCATTGAAATCACTTCTTGCAAGGCACGTTTGAGATTAGTTTTCCGTGATTTGGGCTTAAAAGTCAACAAGTCCTTGATCAATCTAAAAATATGCGCCTTGCCTTGTTTCGGTGGTATATAACTCTCAACTTCATCAGTAATTAAAATCATACCGACTTTGTCGTTACTTTTGATAGCCAGCGAAGCCAGTACTGAAGCCAGTTCCACAGCCATTTCTTGTTTACTTTGTCTTTGAGTACCAAAATCATTAGAAGCGCTCAAATCAAGGATCACTATAATCGAGAGTTGTCTTTCTTCTTTATACTGACGAATAAACGGCTCTTGCATCCGAGCTGTCACCTTCCAATCAATCCCCCGAATATCATCACCAATTTGATATTCACGTATCGATTCAAAATTGAGCCCCTTGCCTTTAAACGCTGACTTATACTCACCAGAAAGAATTTCAGATGCCATACGATCAGATTTGATCTGAATTTTCTTTATTTGAGAAAGTAGTTCTTTAGAGATTAACATTTGTTATTGTTGTCATTGTGAACATAGTGAAGCAATCTAATGCAAGATCTTAATAGCAATCCTAAGTCTTTACATTGGATTGCCACGCCCTCATCAAGGGCTCGCAATGACGCTTAGGGGACCTCTATTGAATCAAAGATGATCTTAATTACATCATCTGAGTTCTTGTCTTCAGCCTCAGCTTCAAAACTTACTATGATACGTTGCCTCAAAACTTCAAAGCCAACACTCTTAACATCTTGAGGAGTCACATATGCTCTCCCTTGCAGATAAGCATGAGTTCTAGCTGCCAAAACTAGTGCTATAGAGGCACGCGGCGATGCACCAACTTGGATTAAACCATCAAGTTCTTTGATCTTGTGTGTTTTACCACCAGCTTGCGACTCACCAGTACGACTAGCAAAAACAATATCAACAATATAGTCCTGTACTTTCTCGTCGATATAAACCTTATCTACAAACTCACGCGCCTTGAAAATATCATCCTTACTGAGAACTTGTTTCAAATTGATAACTTGTTTAAGTGCCATCATGTTCATGATTTTCTTTTCTTCAACACGATTAGGATAATCAATCTTGAGCTTCATCATAAATCTATCCATTTGCGCTTCAGGCAATGCATAAGTACCTTCTTGCTCAAGCGGGTTCTGAGTTGCCAGCACAATAAAAGGCTGATCAAGTGGGTAAGTAATGTCACCAATCGTTACTTGTTTCTCTGCCATCGCTTCAAGCAAAGCAGATTGCACTTTAGCTGGAGCACGGTTAATCTCATCGGCAAGAATCAAGTTGCTAAATATCGGACCCTTCTTAGTTTCAAAATCACTAGTATTCGGTCTATAAATCTGTGTACCAATCAAATCGGCTGGCAACAAATCCGGCGTAAACTGAATTCGCTGAAAACCAAGCCCGATACAATCCGATAATGCCTTAACTGTTTCAGTCTTAGCCAAACCTGGCACTCCCTCTATCAAAATATGGCCGCCGGCTATAATACCAAGTAATAATCTATCAACAAAATGCTCTTGCCCTATGATTTTCCTGGCAACTTCTTCACGAACTTGCTGAAAACTCTTGGAGTGAATCTGTATGTCAGTTGTCAATTGCTCCAATTCTGCGCCTGTATCAATGGTTTCTGTCATATTAATGATTATAACTCATCTTTGCCTCTTGCAACTAGAGCATACATATTGCTAGAATCGAGATATGTATGTTTTTCAAGATAGTTATGGTTCAACAAAAGATATGGCAAATAAAAATGCTCAAACGGGTCGAGCTTATCGACCGCCAAAAGCTGCTGAAGTTAATAGACCAAGCAATCAATGCACTGGCAATACAATGGCTCAAGATGTCCATAAACTAGATAGCCTCTCCCAAAATCTAGCTAACAACCCCTACAGCTCAGAGCTCTATTTAGACTATGCCGAGGCTGTAATATCAGGATGGGCTAAGAGTGGCAAACACAGAATACTAGTCCTAGGCAAGTTAAACGCTGCAATAGAAAAAATGCAACAAAAAGAAAAACTCAGCAGTGATCCTGAAAGCCGTCTTAAAATCTTCTTAGCTAAAGAAGAAATCATGAAATTACAAGGTGATCGAAGCTATTCATTAGAACAAGAGTTTGACAAGATTAAAGCAGACCTTGAATCAAGCCAAGACACTTTTACTCATTCGCTCACCGTGCTTGCACTTGGACAACAAATTGCTACAGACAAAAGAGTTGCAGCTAATGATCAAAGCAAAGAAGTTCAGTTTATCAAAGACAAACTAATACCAATTATCAGATCTGTAGATAAGGGACGTGAAAGTAAAACAATTACAGTATCAAAATTACTAGCAGACTATCAAAAAATCAAAGCAGAACTTTTGATCGCTGCAGATATGTCAGATGAAGCCCAAGAATTTATGGAACAATATATTAAACACCAAGGCAATTCCAAAACTGCTGAACGTCTTAGACCAATTCTTGCAAAACTAAAGAGAAAATAATTCCAAAAAAAGACCCCGCCGAAGCGAGGTCTTAATTAATTTAATCTACAAATACAAGTCTCTTAGAAAACTTTGTATATGCTAGCTTGAACACCAATGTCTGGTGAATCGCTATTCATACCAAGTGGTAAACCAGCTCTAAGTTGCATGTCATCCATAGGGATGATGATACCAGGAACTAGTCTTAGGTCAGTACCGATATCATCTGTGTAAACAGTGTTACCAAGTAGACCTAGAGAAAGACCGAAGTCATCTCCTGACCAAACAGCTTCATTGTAATAAACAAGTGAGTGTTGAGTTGCACCAGCATCTGGCACGTCGAATCTGTATCCAACATCACCATGCCAAGCTAGGTTATCACCTAGGCTGATTGTGTACTCAGCACCAGTTTGGAAGCCGTAAGCATTACGACCAGAAACAGGTCTTAAAGTATTAGTTGTAAGCAATCCGCTTTGTACCATTGGGAAAGTTTGGTTGATGTACCAAGTTAAAGCAAAATCTTCTTCTTGTACTAAACCAGCTTCTAAAGTTAGTCCAAGGTTATTAAAACCAAAAGCAGAAGTACCAGCTTCAACTCCAAGTAATTCAATATCAACACTACCGTGAGATAGGGCTGTATTTAAACCAATTCTAGTTGGAATTCCAGTATCTAAACTGTGTCTCCAATCTACTCTAAGTAAATTAAAAACATCTGTAGATGCACTGATACCACCAGCACTAGCATGGTCGTGGAACCAATCAAAACCAATTGTTAATTGGTCAGGATTTTCTGTGTCAATTGTAGCTTGTTGTACATTTAGCGGGGCTAATGCAGCATTTGCACTAGATACACTAAGTAAAAGCAACATAGCTAAAAGTATTGATTTTCTCATAAATTTATCTCCTATTTTGTTCTTCGTTATCTCGATGAGATAGAACATAGCTAACCAGTCCAGGTTAACCATCAGGCATTATAGTCTCATAAAAACCTTAATTTGTACAATACAATAGCTGTTGTCTTTTACAAATTTAATTTTTAATAACTACTGTTCCGCAAAATTGAATAATTTTGACTAGCCGAAAAACCTTGTGGGCTCAGGTTTTCAGCACAAGCTCCGTCGTTGCCGAGAATATCTTGATTAAATTCATCCTAGATAAGAGATATGATGTTTATATGCTTGATCTGCAAATTAATGGCTTGGCAACGGAGGATTTTTCTTGTAATTTCTGGCAGGCCCCAGAAGATGCATCAATAAATTCACTGAATGACTACCTAAATAAAAAAGGAGTGGAGCAATATTTGGCCACCATAATCACTTCAAGCTATGACAGCTTTGTGACAAATCTCAAACGCATTCAAAACTACAGTAACAAGTTTGCTAATGAGAATTTGCTTGGAGTTCACATTGAAGGTGGCTTGATCACCCGTTTAGGAGTGCATCCACCAGAGCATGCAACTGCACTTAATTATAAAGAAGCAAAATCATTGATCGCTGATTTCCCTGGTTTGATCAAGCTGTGGACGATTTGTCCCAAGCTAGACCCGCAAGGTGAAGTCACCAGATTAGCTCAAGACAATGGCATCCTAGTTAGTTATGGTCACAGCAATGCTAGTTATAACGAGGCTCAGAGAGCTTTTGAAAACTATGGCGTGAACTTAGTAACTCATTGGGGAAACGCAATGTATATAATGAACGATTTCGAGCAACGAGATTGCTCTGATCTTGACTTAAGCAGATTAGATACTGAAATAGATGGTGGTATTGGACTTGCTGCTTATCAAAACCCCAACATCTATTGTATGGCAATTGCTGGCTCAAAAAAAGATGGCGATGAACATATCGACCCGCGCCTATTAAAAAAGCTCTTCGCCAAGAAAAAAGACAAAATGATTTTGGTGAGTGATTCAGTGGTTTTGCGGCCCGAAATCAATAACCTACAAGGAGGACTTGTGAGTCTTGCCAAACATGCCCAAAACGCTATAGCTATTGGGATTCCTGAGGCTGCTGTCAAGCAAGCTTGTAATGAAACTCCCAAGAAATTGCTTAAATTAGGGGTTATCAACTAGGGGCGTGTAACCCAGCCCATATTTATTAACTGAGATCTTTATATTTAGTAATTTGGGCTGGGTGTATAACACGCTCCACTATTAATCAAAGTCAGTTACCATACAAATGACCTAGCCTTATCCCCGAGATTCTGGGCATTTTATAGCTATGGAAGATCTTGGTCTCAATCAACGCCAAACTATTGAAATGCTCAATAAGGTACTTCAAGCGGCGCGTCGTGCCCATGACAACGGCAAAGACAGAGCACTAAGCAAAATTATCGATGAAGCCAGTAAACTTGTTTCTCAATTAAATAGACCTGTTTCAAAACAAAGTTCTGATGTACAGGTCGCTCAAAAAAAGGTAGCAACCGCGGGGAATGCGCGTGTTGCCTTCGGAGATAATTCTGACTTTCAAAACAAGTCTAATGAGCATATGGACACGCGCAAAGCACCAATGAATGCTGCCGATTTTTACAGAGCCTATTTAGCAGAAAAGAAACCTGAGTTTGTTAGGGTTGAGGGTGTGGTTGTAGACTAGTTATAATTGAAACTAATCTCATGCAAAGGTTAGTACCAACAACGAAACCAATTATTGCCTATGAGTTCTTTGCTCGTCATCGTCTCCATGTGGACAATTCGCAAAGATTTGAAATTGCATATCAACGATCTCAACACCGTGTTTTTCGGCGATACGTTTGCCTAATTCATTAACCAAGTCATCTTCAAACTCAATTGTTTTATTGCAGTTGAGGCAAATAATATGATGATGCGGCGGCGCGTCTGCATCAACAAGCTCATAGTGCTTGTGGGTTTCAGCAAAATCAAGCTCACGCAAAATATTCATTTTGACAAGCATTTTGAGGGTGCGGTAGGTAGTTGCAAGTGATATCTGCTCACTACTTTCTTTGAGTATGTCAAAAACATCCTCAGCAGAAAGATGCTTGTCTCCTGCCTCGTGAAAGATTCTAATTACGGTCTCTCTTTGAGGAGTTACCCGATAACCTTGTTCTCTCATGCTCTTAAGCATTTCTTCTGTCTTGTCGTCTATTGTCATTAAACCTAAGTATAGCAGCTTATTGCGAATATTCTCAATAAGCTCAGTTTATCAATCATAGATCCCAGTTTTTGTATTCTTTTCGAAACCATATACTCATAGTTAGCGTCTAGGTATAAGGCTAACTATGCATAGACTCGCGATATTAATTCTTACACTACTCCCACAAGCGGTTCTTGCAGCTCCAGGCATTTCCCTCAGCCTTGGCGACGGGACTGAAGGCGTAGGTACAGGTGTACAAATCCTGATTATGCTCACGATTCTAAGTGTGGCTCCATCAATATTCTTGATGACCACTAGTTTTATACGATTCATAATCGTATTTGGAATGCTTAGAACAGCAATGGGGCTAGGGCAACTTCCACCAACACAAATACTGGTTGGACTATCTTTAATTTTGACTTTCATGGTTATGCAACCGACCTTTGATCGAGTCAACTCCGAAGCGCTGCAACCCTTCATGCAACAGCAAATAGATGAACAAACTTTTTTCAAGCGTGCTTTTGATCCAATGAAGGAATTCATGATCAGACAAACTGATAGCTCTGAGTTTGAACTAGCCCTGAGAGTTGCTGACATCGAAAAACCAGAAAGCCTTGATGACTTGCCGCCTCACATTTTGGTAGTCTCGTTCATACTTAGCGAATTAAAAAAAGCATTCAAAATTGGCTTCATGATCTTCATGCCTTTCATTATCATAGACATGATTGTAGCCAGTGCCCTGGTCTCGATTGGTTTGATGTTCTTGCCGCCAACGACTATCTCGCTGCCATTTAAAATCGTGCTCTTTGTATTAATTGATGGTTGGGCACTCTTGAGCGAAGGCTTAATGAAAGGATTTGCTTAATGGATCAAGCACAATTTATAGATATATCAAATCAAGCATTGTTGACAGCAGCAATTGTCTCTATTCCAATCTTGGTACCAAGTCTGATTGGTGGTGTGCTCATAAGTTTGTTTCAAGCACTAACTCAAATCAGTGAGCAAACACTAACCTTTGTGCCTAAACTAGTCATCATGATTATTAGTTATTTCTTTGCCGGACCTTGGATCATCCGTTATATGGTGAACTACACAAGCTCAATCATAGAAAGGATTCCAGAGATGTCGTTGCCTGGTTAAGGACACGCTGAAAAACGAAGTTTTCTAGTCGGGTCCATGAAAAAGGTTCTGTCCGTATAACATGGTTGTGGGAAAAAGAGCTGAAAATAAAGGAAAAAGTATGACCCATGTTGGGTCTGTAAGGACCCGCACGTGTCAGATAAGGGTTGATATTTTGCATTTTTCAGTGCAGCCTATACAGTCTCTAACACTCGCTTCGGACCATGGATAGGATCTTCAAGCACAATCGTCTGTTCGCGAGATGGTCCAACACTAACTATCGTTATTGGAATCTCAAGAATTGATTCAAGGTAGCGAACATAGCTAAGCGCACCCTGTGACAACTGACCAATTTCAGTAGCACCAACAGACTTGGCTTCATCTTTCCATGGAGCTAGTTTCTCATAAATAGGTTCAACGTATTTTAGGAAATTGGACTTGGCTGGAAGATCTTTGTAAACCTCTCCAGTGCGAATATCTTTGTAAGCATTACAAACCAAAATCTCTTCAAGGTCGTCAAGCACATCAAGCTTGGTCAAAGCTAAACAATCCATACCATTGATACGAACTGCATAGCGCATCAAGACAGCGTCAAACCAACCAACGCGACGTGCTCTGCCAGTAGTAGTACCAATCTCTTCCCAAGCAGTTCCTTCGGCACGAAGTATCTTTGCTGAACTTCCTTGAACTTCTGTAGGGAAAGGTCCCTCACCAACACGAGTCGTATAAGCCTTAGCAATTCCAATTACTCTATCGATAAAGTTGGGACCAACACCAGAACCAATGCAAGCGCCGCCAGCAACAGGGTTGGAGCTAGTCACATAAGGATAGGTTCCATGATCAAGGTCAAGTAAAGTTCCTTGAGCACCTTCAAATAAAATATTTTTACGTTGCTTATTTGCTTCCCAAATAATTGCAGCCGTATCAAAAACATAAGGAGCAAGTTGCTTACCGTATTCTGCATACTCTCTAAAAACTTCATCAATATTCAATGACTCAAGTCCATAAAGCCTATCAAGGATAATATTTTTTTCTGGAATCAAAGTCTTGAGGTTATCAAGCAAAGCGCTTGAATCAGTAAGTTCACACATGCGCAAACCTGAACGTGCTGACTTGTCAGCATAAGTAGGACCAATGCCTCTGCAAGTTGTACCGATTTTCTTAGAGCCACGAGCCTCTTCCTGAGCACCATCTATCAAAAGATGATACGGCATTGTTACGTGGGCTGAAGCGCTAATTTGCAAATTGCTCATATCAATACCCTGATCCTTGAGCTCATTAATCTCACGCAAAATTACTTTAGGATCAATAACCGTACCGTTACCAACCATGCAAATAGTTCCTTCATTTAGAATCCCAGACGGAATTAAATGGAATTTATACTTTTTGCCACCAGTGTTCACTGTATGACCAGCGTTGCTACCGCCTTGATAACGTACGATATAATCGGCGTTTTTAGATAGTAAATCAACTACCTTTGCTTTACCTTCATCGCCCCATTGACTACCAACTAATACTACGTTTGCCATTGATTCTCCTTAACCCCAATAGAATAGTATAACATGTCGGGACAAAAGATACCGAGAAGTCAGAGGTTAAATGACCCCCTTAAATCAAAAACATTAACTCACTCAAAAACTCAATCCAGCTAAATCTCCTATAAACAAAGGGATGCACAGAAAACACCCAGGGGTTAAATGACCCCTTTCGTTCTGATTTGAGCCTTGCTATAAATTTATTAATGGTATACATATATGATAGATCAAAGGAGTTTGAAGCCAAAGTACATTTCTTTTTTGGGTCGGTTCTGTCAACACCATTTTGTATAGGAGTTCTCAATATGATCACTACCAACTTTAAACCAAACTTATGGCCAATGCTACTTGCTTGCCTCTTTCTAATAGCCGGTTTGCTCTATATTGCTAATAGCTATATAATTATGCAAGAAAGGGACATTAACAATGCACAACTTTATTCAAAGTGAACTAGCTAAATACGAGACTAGTGAACTAATTACAATGACTTTTATGTGCCTATTTGGACTTATAGCACCTTTGTGCACTCCACTATTTAACCCTTGGCTAAGAAAAAAACACCCATTTGAATATACAGATGGGGATTACAATGTACAGCAAAACTCACTCCGCAACCCTCGAGGGAATTAACGCACAAATTATTGAAGTTGAACTTGATTCTGGAGGCGGCATGCCTGGATTCAATATCGTTGGACTTGCTAGTAAATCCATTAGCGAGTCCAAAGATAGAGTCAGAGCTGCTTTGGAATCAAGCAACTATCCGCTTGACGCTGGCAAGATCCTGGTTAATTTAATTCCTGCTCACTTGCCCAAAGAAGGTAGTCATTTTGATTTGGCTATCGCGGCAACACTGATGGTCAATCACGGCTATATTAATGTAGCTCCTCAATTACTTGCCAGCTGTTGTTTTTTTGGTGAGCTCTCGCTCAATGGCAAGCTCAAACAAATCATTGGGCTACTACCACTAGCCTTGCAAGCGCAAGAAGCCAAGATCCAACATATAGTAGTTCCCTATGATAACCGTAATGAAGCGAGCTTGATTAAACTAGCAAGCAAATCTAATTCAGAAATCTATGCAATCAAAAACCTCTTTGAACTTCAATCATTGATTGAAGCAATTGACAGAAGCAATAATGAAATCTTAGAACAATATCAGGTACCGGTACTAGACAGAACAAAACTCAAAAACAAAACAAAATCCAATCGCGACCTGAGCGAAGTTATTGGACAAGAACAAGCCAAACGTGGCTTGGAGATTGCAGCAGCGGGCGGGCATCATGTACTAATGATTGGTCCACCTGGTTGCGGCAAATCAATGCTCGCTAATCGCTTCATTGATTTGTTGCCAGCTCTTAGTTTTGATCAAGCACTTGAACTAACTAAGATCTACAGCATAAGTGGTATGAGCAATGGTGACTTGATGCTCGAACCGCCGCTACGTGCGCCGCATCACAGCACAAGTAACGCAGCACTAGTTGGTGGCGGCTCCAAAGTCAAACCTGGTGAAGTGAGCTTGGCTCACAACGGTGTTTTGTTTCTTGATGAACTCACAGAATTTAACCGACATAGCATCGAGCAGCTTAGGCAAATACTTGAAGATAAATCAATTAACATCAATCGCATTAGACAATCCTTACGCTTCCCGGCGAGCTTCACTTTGATTGCCGCCTGCAACCCTTGTCCCTGCGGCTATTTGGGAGACACAGTCAAGCCCTGCAGCTGCTCTCCAAAACAAATAAGCAATTACATAGGTAGGCTTTCTGGTCCATTATTAGACCGCATCGATATGCACATAGAACTGTGCCGGCTCGATTATGATCAAATCAAACTACTCAATCGCCGTGCTAGTGGCTCGACTCTAGTCAAAAACTCTAGTCTCACTGACAGTTGCAAAACTAAAATCATCCAAGCACGTCAGTTTGCGATAAAAGAATCAAAGGGACTTGTCTTGGAACAAACCGAACTGGAGTTTATGGACAAAGCTATTTTGAATCTAGATCTTTCTGCTCGCTCTCACCAGAAGATTTTGCGACTTGCTAGGACTATTGCAAACTTGGATGCTAGTGAGTTTATGCGAATTCAACATTTGGCTGAAGCACTGAGTTTTAGGTCTATTGATTGGGAGAGGTATAGGAAGTGAGTTTAGATGAGACTGAATTGCCTGAAGCAATGTTTGAGGTGGAGGCTTATTTATCATGTAGAGTACGCATGACAAAAGAGCAATGGTGGAAAATACAAACGAAACACGTTAAACTCATAGGCAAAATTGACAAGCTGGTTGAATGTATCAAAAAACCCGAAATTATTAGAAAAAGCATTTACATTGACAATTCTTTTTTATGCTATATCAAAGAAGGTCAATATTGGCTTGTAGTCATATTTAAAAAACTTAATGGAATAGGTTTTGTGAAAACTGCCTACATTACTGATAAAATAAAAGAAGGTAAAGAAATATGGCGAAAATAAAAGTTATACACGATACTATTGGTGAAACTCTAACTATCTATTTCCACGAACCTAGCGAAAATCATATTTGCGAAGAACTAGGTAATGGCAGCCTATTAATCAAAGATGAAAACACAGGTGAAACAGTTGGCTTTGAGCAGCTAAACTATAAACCAAAGGAACCACATCGGCTAATTATTGAAAGTGAGAGTTTTAGTAAACCTCAGTAAGCATAGTAAGTGCAATATTCATCATCTCTTCATGAATCTCTGCAAGAGCTTCTACTTTATTTTTCGAAAATGAACCATAAGCCTCAGTAAGTCTATAAGCCTGAGCCAAGATCTCTAAAGCATTTTGCATAATCGGCTCTGAATCTCTACCATTAACAAATTTATCATTAATTGCAACCCTTCTGTAATGGTCTGCCGCCTCTTGAGGTGACAAAGTTTCACGCCCACTATGACCAACCAATGTATCCCAATCATGTTCACTCTCTCCAGTGAGCCTTAAGATCATTTTTTCTAAATCTATAGTCTCATTTGATGTAGCATCAATTGTATCTTGAACTAAGCTTGCTCCTTGACTAACAATTTTAGAATCAAATGGTATTGGAGTTACAGCGGGTAATTCTATTTCAGGTGATGGAGTCGTAGAAATTGATTTGAGTTGATTTATTAATTTAACAAATCTTGTAACCGATGCATCTTCTGCTTGTTTCTGCTCACCATTCTCATTTAATATATATGTGCGTAGTAAAGCGTCAACAATAAAATATTTTTGTTCAGAAGTTAGTTTATCAAAGCCAGCTTGTATCAACTTAGCTTTTAAATTAATAGAATCACCTTTCCTACGATCAATTGTTTC
>JAQCFG010000013.1 GCA_027618255.1 Cyanobacteriota bacterium | reverse complement strand
CGTCAAATTTTTTGGCATGTTGGCTTTTCAATTGTCACTATTGCAATTGTTTCCGGTGGTGTCAGTGGTGGCATCGAAAAAGTAGCCAGTATACTTATGCCGATTTTGCTAATGATACTAGTAGGTCTTGCTTTGTTTGGATTAAATTTAGAAGCATCAATGCAAGCTGCTGGTAGCGGAATTGCAAAGTCTATTGACTTTATGTTTCATCCGCGCTGGGAGCAATTCACAGCTGAATCCATGTTTCAAGCACTCGGGCAAGCAGCCTTCTCTTTGAGTATCGCAGTTGGAACCATGGTTGCGTACGGTAGTTACCTCAAGAGAAACGAAAACATTGCCAATCTTGGTGCAATCGTTGTCGTCATGGATACAATGGTAGGTATCCTTGGTGGACTTGTGATTTTCCCTATCGTTTTTGCTTTTGGTTTAGATCCTGAAGCCGGTACTGGATTGGTTTTTGTTACTCTACCTAATTTATTTTCTCAAATACCAGGAGGAGCAATTCTTGCCCCACTCTTTTATATTCTTCTTTTCTTTGCGGCTTTAACTTCTTCAATCTCTTTATTAGAGCCTTGTGTCACTCATATGATTGATGCACATAAGTACAAAAGAATCCCCGCAACTCTTGTTTCTGGAGCAGCAGCAACAGCACTTGGTCTATTCTGGATCGTTTCAAGTTCGCTTGAACAAACTGGTTTATTTACCAATATTGATGAATTTATTTCTAATTTAGTTGTGCCAAGTAACGCTATTTTTATTGCTATCTTTGTTGGCTGGGTCTTAGACAAAAAGATATTAAGAAAAGAATTGTCCCATACTTCACAATTGTATTTTGATATATTTATTTTCTTGTGTAAGTGGGTTTGTCCAATAGTAGTGACTATCATAATAGTAGTGAATATCATATTAGTCCGTGGCATCTAAGGCTTCTCTAGCAGGTAAAAGATTTTACTTAGCTAGCTAGCCAATCAACAATATCAGCCGTAACCTGCTGGCAACAGGTCATGGACCAGATCCAATCATGGTCAGTATCTTCATAAACTTTAAATAGCTTGCCATCAGCTTTAATTAAATCAAAATGCTCTTGCTGAGTTGGGTTATCAACGACTTTATCGTCTGCTATTTGAATCATAAAGACTGGTGCTTCAATTTCAGTCATGCGTTTTTTACTTGCAGCTCTCAGCTTCATTATTTCAAGCAACATAGTTTGAGTCACTTCCGAAATTCGTAAAGGGTCTGTGTCTGCAGGAGTCGATTTTTTTGCTGAGCTTGGCAACTTGACATAGACATCACGTTGCAAAATCAATTTATCAATTACAACTTTGCGCAAAGTACTCCAAAAGAAGCTTTGATTAAAGGTACTTGGAGACCCCTTAAAACCAGGGACAGACAAAATTAGCTTAGTGCCTTGATCTATCTCCGTCATATTGGCTGCAATGAGTGCACCAAGACTATGTCCCAAAACAATAATTTCAGCTTCTGGATTCTTTTCTCTAAGCTTGTGATATTCAGCTTGAGCACAACTGATCCACTCTTTGTAAGAATCAACATGTCCTTTGATGTATGAACTTTGACTTACTAGATTGTGGTTTGTGCCAAAACCAGGAAGATCAAAAGCATAAAAGTCTATACCTTGTTTTTCAAGATCATTTTCAAGATTTTTAAACCAGCCACTATGTCCGCCTAGTCCATGAATTCCCAATATAATCGTTTCTACCATAATATCAAAACGTAATCTTATCCATTCCGGGTTATTACATCATTACGTTCTTCTTAATAGATTTTACCCCGCATTCACTACAACTCAATCATTTTCTAAAATAGACTTGTTTCGAAAGTCAATATTATCCTAAAAGCAACCCGCAACATTCGTTGAGGTTGCTACCTTTTTCAGGCGATCTGTACTTCGAAACTTCGTTTCGAAGTACAGGTCTAATAAAGACGCAAAAACGTAATCTCGTAATAACCCGGAATGGATAAGATTACGAAATACTAGACCTTGACTGTTGCTACCGAGTCAGAGTTCTTATAAAGCTCAAGAGCAAATCTACCACAAGCATGCGAGAGCATATTACAAGCAATACGAGGATAATGTCCATCAAAAATACGAGCAACAAAATCAAAGACACTCTCAAACATAAAGAAGATTCCAGAAATGTTTTGTAATTTGTTTTTGGTTGCAAGCATAGCCCAATCAAAGAGTGGTCCAGAAAGATCACGCAAGGGTCCAAACAATCCTTCTTTACCGGTCAGTATATAACCGATAGAAGCAAGCGCTGAACCCACACTACTCAAAAAAGCATGATGACCTTTGGTTTCTTTGGTCAAGATCGTCCCTAGAGGATTCTGAATAAATTCTTTTGTCAAAGTGCCAAGCATTTTACTGACTTCTTTAAAACCAGTTTTGACATCAGGAAAAATTCCATCCTTGAATTTATGCTTCAGACGAGGATCAGTTGCAACCCAAAGCTGATCTAAGGCTGTTGGCAAGCCTCTTAGCAAATAAGTATATTTGAGACTACCAAACCAGGGGAAAATCATTTCTCCAAGAAATCCAATCATCATAAAAATATTTTTCTTTTCTTTTCCGTTAGCAACTCCGCTTGCTCCATAAAAAACAAAACTCATATTGAGAATGTTGTTTACACTTGCTTCAATAAATTTTTTGGTCTTATCACTAAATTTCATCAAGATCATTGGCGCCGCCAAAAGATTAGAAGCAAAAGCAACCCAGCTTGACCAAGTAGCTGCCTTATCAAGATTCTTTTTCCATATTGGTGCCTGATAACTTGAACCCTCTCGTTCTGTTGCAAGCTGGGTTAATTGATCACGATTTTCATCCATAGCAAAACTAGGACTCGCTAATTGCACATGGCTTTCTTGGCCCTGCACAGCAAAGTCCATCGCAGGAGCTTCTGCAATAGTGTTTGTTTTTGTCATTCAACGCCTCTCGTCAATACGATAAGACCAATTAATTATACTACGCCAGACAGAATGGCTTCTCGAAGCAAATAACTAACCAAAAAGCCTAAAAAACCACCAACTATAACTTGTTTCGGACTGTGTCCTAATAATTCTTTGAGTTTGGCACCACTTAAATGATGAGTATCAGAGACCAATTCAGCCAAAATACTATTGAGTACGGCAGCTTGTTTTCCAGCTGCTCGTCTTACTCCCGCGGAATCATACATTACCACTATTGCAAAAGTAGTTGCCAATGCAAAAATTGTCGACTCAAATCCATGTAAAAATCCAATCGTTGTTGCCATCGCCACAACCGATGAGCTGTGACTTGAAGGCATCCCTCCAGTAGTAAAAAGCATACGCAAATCTGCTTTCTTATGCTGCATAGCAAAGACGATAGTCTTGATTATCTGCGCTGTAACATTGGCTATCACTAAAGCAGTGAGAACCTCATAACCTGTCGAATCAATTTTGGCGAGAAAGGACATAGTCAGCAAGTGCTTTTAATTTCTCCGAATTCGGAATCACATCAAGCGATTCTTTCGCCTGATCAATGAGCTCCTGTGCCATTATACCCGCTTTATCAAGTCCGTAGAACTTGACATAAGTAGCTTTATTTTGCTCAATATCTTTAGCAGCCGTCTTGCCAAGCTGCTCTGTACTTGCAGTGACATCCAAAATATCATCAACAATCTGAAAAGCCAAACCAATTTTGCTTGAATAATTTTCTAAAGCATCAATTTGCACTTGATTAGCCTCTACCATCTTAGCTGCTAGCACAACTGATGCTCTCAATAAAGCACCGGTCTTAAGTTCTTGCATTGATTGCATTTGCTCCATAGACACTTTCTGCTGAGGCAATTCTAAATCCATAGCCTGACCAGCTATCATATCCTTGATAGCTTCAATAAATTCATTAATCACTTGCGCTTGTGGATTTGCTTCTAATAAAACCTGAATCGGGTAACAAAGCAAAGTGTCACCAGCCAGTAAAGCAACTGCTTCGTTATAAACTTTGTGATTAGTTGGCTTACCTCTCCGCAAATCATCATCATCCATACAAGGAAGATCATCATGAATCAAAGAACCGCAATGAACGAGTTCAACAGCAAGTGCTAATTTCAATGCAGGATTGTCTCTGACAGGAATCGCTTTTGCATGAATCGCTTCTGCTGTCATTAATGACAAGATCGGTCGAAGCCTTTTGCCGCCATTCGTTACACTATATTGAATTGATTTGAATAACTGTGACCGTGCAAAATTATCAAGATCAGAACTTTCTAAAAGCTCAGCAAGCTCAAGGTCAATGGCTGACTTATAATCAGCGAGCAAGTTCTTTAAATTGAGAGTAGTTTCCCCAGTGCGCATGATTTCATTTTAGCATTAGAGCCAATGGTGATTCTATTCTCAAAGTTTTATATGCAAGGCTGCTTAGTTTTCACCGGATGAGTGGACTGAGTCCCCCGTAATACAACGGAAAACGTAACGCAGCAGATGGAGCTTATAAGGTAGGCTCAAAATTCAATGATGGTTGCACCCCAAGTAAGCCCCGCCCCAAAGCCAACTAAAGCAATCTTGAGTTTCTTGCCTGGTTCTCTTTTGATTAGACCGAGTTCAAAAGCTTCATCAAAAGCAATTGGAATACTAGCAGCACTGGTATTACCATAACGCTCAATATTACAAATAAATTTGTCCATTGGAATATTCAAACGTTTAGCAGCACTTTGCACAATTCTGATATTTGCTTGATGTGGAATAATGTAATCAATGTCATCAGCCTGGAAACCAGCTTGCTTGATGGCTGCTTCCAGTGCTTCAGGCACAGCTTTAACAGCAAACTCATAAACCGCCTTACCATTCATCTTCACCATCGCTGGCTTGTCTTTAATATCAGCAGCTATAATTGGATATTGATTTGCCACAGCATCGGCATAAAGAGACATTTCGGTATCCCCTCTCGACTTGATATAGAAGGAATGAAAACAATCATCAACTTCATCAGTTGCACTAATTATGCAAGCTCCGGCACCATCACCAAATATCACGGCAGTGCCTCTATCAGCCCAATCAATATATTTAGACATTAAATCAACACCGATGACCATGATATTTTTAAATTGACCGGCGTGTATAAAATTGTAAGCAGTATTAATTGCAAATACGAAACCAGTACAAGCAGCAGACATATCAAAAGCAGCTGCATTAGTCGCACCTATTTGCTCTTGAATCATACAAGCAGTTGAAGGGAAAATAAAATCACCAGTGGCAGTTGCGCAAATAATCAAATCAATTTCACTAGCGTCAATTTTAGTTTGAGAATATTTTTCAGCATTCGCCAAGGCAGCTTTGGCAGCCATGGCTCCAAAGTAAGTTGCATTTTCAGCTTTGGCTGGATCAGCTATTCTACGTTCCTTGATTCCAGTACGTTTAGTTATCCATTCATCATCAGTATCTAAAATTTGAGCAAGATCATCATTCGTAACCACACGCTCAGGCAGGGCCCTAGACCAGCTGATAATTTTAGCTCCATATCTTGCAGAGTTGTTCATATTGTAGTCCCACAAGGGATAGACAAATTATAGCAAAAACTGACACTCATGTCAGTATCTATTTATCCAATCAACTAAAAAAGGAATGAAGAACCCCTAGGCAAGCCTAGGGGTATCTACATTTAATCGAGTGCTTAGCTAATCTCCAGTCCACCACCAAAACACCAGAGCACTCGATATGATTTTTTTTTGTTTTTTTAATCGTCTTTCTAGGTTTAATTCCCCTCAGCAAGAAACCTACGGTTTCCTGCGACTTCCCTTTTGCGCAGCAAGCTGCGGGGAATTAAACCCAGAGACGATTAAATGATATACTGAAGCCAAGCTCTTAACCTAGAGTCATCTTTATATAGGAATACAAATGACGACCGACGATCAATTAACCAAACATGAGCAGGCGCAAGCCCTACATAAATTCTTGGGGCAATACAAAAAAACCCAAGATAAGAAAATTAGAGACAAAATCGTTGAACAAAACTTCAATCTCGTCAAAAAAATCGCCCATGGTCTTGCTCGAAGAAGTAGTGACCCTGTTGATGATTTAATTCAAATTGGTTCAATTGGTTTAATTAAAGCAATTGATTATTTCAAGCCAGAAGCTGGTGCCAAATTTACAACTTATGCAACTCACTTAATCACTGGTGAAATCCGTCACTATCTTCGTGACAAAACTTCCATGATTAGAGCCCCACGTGAACTGCAAGAACTAAGTTTTAGAATCAATAAAATCATTCATCAATTAAGAACTGAATTCGGGCGTGATC
This sequence comes from Cyanobacteriota bacterium, assembly GCA_027618255.1. Taxonomy (NCBI): domain Bacteria; kingdom Bacillati; phylum Cyanobacteriota; species Cyanobacteriota bacterium. The sequence continues at coordinate 31,657 of JAQCFG010000013.1, read as the reverse complement.
CAACTGATCTAGAAATTGCTGAGATATTACAAGACGTCAAGAAAACCAAAATCAACGAGGCTTATGAAGTTGATAGACGCCGCACATTAGTTTCACTTGATCAAAGTCTTACGAGCGGCTCATCACAGGACAATGATACTTATTTAATTGATACTTTAATGGATATCAAAGAACACAAACGCACCGACACCCGCGAAGATTTTTTCATGGTCAAAGAACTTATCAAACAACTCAAAAAGCCTCTTGCTGAAATTATTGACTTGATATATTTCAAAGATGTACCACAAGCAGACGTCGCTGAGCAACTCGATATTTCTCAAATGCAAGTTTCTAGAAGGCTCAAAAAAGCAACGGCAGCCTTGCAAGAACTAATGAACGGCAACGGTTCAGCTAGCATGTACAGTACAGGAAGAGACGTAAGTAAGGGTAGAACAAAACGCGTATCTCGTTCCAGTCTTGGTGCTAGACTCAAAGCAAAAAAAGATCAACCCTAATGTCAACAAAAGCAAAGGAAGAGCAAAATACAGCAGAATCTACCCTCGCTGATATTGCGCTAAAAGCTCAGCTAGCGGATTATAGCCCTGTCAAAGGCTGCATGGTTATTAGACCCTACGGCTATGCCATATGGGAAAGGATCAAAGAAATTCTCGACAAAATGATCAAAGACACTGGTCACGAGAATGCATACTTCCCGATGCTCATACCTGAAAGCTTTTTACAGAAAGAAGCTGAGCACGTAGAAGGCTTTGCACCTGAATGTGCTGTAGTTACTCATGCTGGTGGCAAAGAGCTTACTGAAAGATATGTTTTAAGACCAACTTCTGAAACAATCATTAATCACATGTTCTCAAAATGGATAGAGTCCTATCGCGATTTGCCGATGAAATTAAATCAATGGGCAAATGTCGTGAGATGGGAAATGCGCACTAGATTATTCATGCGCACTTCGGAGTTTCTATGGCAAGAAGGTCACACCTGTCACGCAACTTGGCAAGAAGCTCAAGAAGAAACAACAACCATGCTTGCTTGTTATAAAACACTACTCGAAAAATACTTGGCAGTACCTGTTCATACTGGCAAAAAAACCGAATCAGAAAGATTTGCAGGTGCCGAGGCTACTTATACAATTGAAGCCATGATGCGTGACGGCAAAGCCTTGCAAGCAGGCACTTCGCACAACCTTGGACAAAACTTTGCAAAAGCTTTTGAGACTCAATTCACTAACGACAAAAATCAACTTGAATATGTTTACCAAACTAGTTGGGGAGTTAGTACTAGATTAATTGGAGCACTAGTAATGGGACATCATGATGATGTGGGCTTGATACTTCCTCCAGAAATTGCTCCTTATCAAGTTGTTGTGATTCCGATTCTCAAAAAGAATCAAGACAATACAGCGATACTTGAAGCAGCCAAAACCATCAATAGCGAACTGCAAGCAGAAGGCATTAGAACCAAGCTTGATGACAGACTCACTATTTCACAGGGTCACAAGTTCAATGAATACGAACAAAAAGGTGTACCGATCCGCTTAGTCATTGGTCCACGGGATCTGGAAGAAGGTAAACTAGAAGTCCATAGACGCGATATTCAAAGCAAAGAAAAAGATATTCCAAGAGATGGCATTGCTTCAAGACTTAAAGACCTGCTTGCACAAATCCAAAACCAAATCTGGCAAAGAGCTATCGACTTCAGGACAGAGCATACAACTATCGTACAATCACTTGAAGAGCTGGAAGTGGCACTCGACAAACCAGGTGGTTTTGCAAGAGCAATGTGGAACGGAGATACTGAACTTGAAAAGATTCTCAAAGATAAATTCAAAGCGACTATAAGATGCATGCCTGACGACAAAGAGCTGGATGCAAGCAAGCATCCTTGCGTCCTTTCAGGAGAGAGCTCTACAAACAATGTAGAAATTTTAGTAGCACGAGCATACTAGATGAAAAAAACAATACTAATTCTGATTTTTATTTCACTCTGCATGAGCCAACCCAGCTTGGCTGAAGAATCTACCTCAGCTCCCGACACCACTGAAGCAGAAAAAGGCTATCAAGAAATATTAGACCTCAACAAAGAAGAACTTCAAGAGCAAAGCATTCTTAAGGGTGAGGAGTTCATAGAAACGATCAAAAGCATAGAAGCTCAGATTCAAGGCACAAGATTCGTGAGTATCAAGAATGAATTTCCAGAAACCATCAAAATTATTTTCCAAGCTGAGACATTAGAGAACAAAAAAGAATTGTATCTACATGCATACGAAGACCTTGACAAACTGAGTCTTGGACAAAACATTGAATATCAAGTTCATGTATACAATATTCACGGTAAAAGCCTCGGGCAATTAAGAGAAAATATAATTGAACAAAAAGAAATTAAAATTAGTCCATTCCTTTTAGTGAGACAATACGTCTTTAAGCCAATACAAATTAAAGTCTTAGAAAAAGCCGAATTAATTCTAACAACAGAAGAAGAACCAGCTAAACAAGAAGGGCTACAACCTCAAACTCTTATAGCTCAACCCGTTATAAAACAAGCTGAAGCAATTATTGACACTAAGCGCTCTATCAAGATTGCAAACATCAGTGATAGAGAGGTTCATATAGATATTATTGAGCCTGGCAATCAAACCATTGGTTCAGGCTGGACTATCCATAATGATATTTACGAACCTCAATTTCTAAACTATGGTTCCAAACCAATTAAGCTAAGCTCATCAGCAAAGCTCATCTTAAGACCACAGAATATGAAACAGAGTATCCAAAACGCCGAAGATCTACTCGTTGATGAGAGGGGTAATTTTATTTGGCTTATAAAGGATCTTACAACAGGGGTAAACTAGTGTCTTTTTATAATGTTGATCCTAGTCCTGAAGAACTTGCTGAATGGTTTCAGAATGCCGATAAACGCAACGCCGTCTTGCCAGACCGAATGGAAATCCAAGGACGCACTGTGACCATGCAATGCTCCATCCCCGAATGTAAACATATCTTCACTCGTCAGCTTTTACCCAAACGCAATGACCCAGTCTACGTTTGTCCATCCTGTAAGGTAAGAATCTATATACCAGTTGAGTGGTAATTGTGTGGTCGCTGTGCTCCCTAAAAATAGTTTATAATCTAATCAATGGGACAAATTGCATCATTATTATTACAAGCCATCGAAATCTATAGCTATATGCTATTAATTTGGGTGATAGGCTCATGGTTTCCACAAATACAGGGCACCAAGTTCTATAGGTTTATAGATCAAGCAGTAGCGCCTTACACTAAAATATTTCGCAACTTGATTCCGCCACTAGGCGGCTTTGATTTCTCAGTAATCGTGGCATTTATTGCTCTTGGATTAATTCAAAGAATAATAGCCTCGCTTTTAATTACACCTGCACTATGAATTTCTACCTATACTCTAGTATTGCTTTTGTAATTGGAATAGTAATTGCAAAACCGATAATCTCACAATTAATTGCAATCAAGTCAACTCAAAGCTTTAGAGAACAAGGACCCAAGTCTCATATAGAAACAAAATCAGGCACTCCAACAATGGGCGCTTGGATATTTCTAATCCCTATTTTGATTACGATGATCATGATTTATTTCAATGATCCCAATATGAAAATAATTTTGACCTTCACTGCCTTCCTTACAGGGACAGTACTTGGTGCGATAGACGATATCCTCAAAGTAGTTGGAGCAAACTACAAAGGAGTAGATTCAAAACAAAAACTATTAGTACAACTTGTTACTAGTTTTGCGATTGCATATTTTTCTGGCAGATATTTATTTGCCAGTGTTGAGACAGAGATCCCAAGTCCAATAATAATTGGCTTAGAATTCATTTGGGCATTTATTGTTATTGCGGGAAGTTCCAATGCCATCAATTTGACTGATGGACTTGATGGACTTGCAGCGAGTTTATCGGCACTGGCATTTGCCGGACTTGGCATCCTTTTATATATAAATGAAGACTTTAGTCTGGCTTTAATTTGCATCACAGTCGTTGCTGCATTGATTGCCTTTTTGTTTTTCAATTTACATCCAGCCAAGGTTTTTATGGGCGACACGGGTAGCCTTGCTCTGGGTATGGGGCTTGGCACAATTGCTTATTTAGCCAAACTTGAATGGTATCTCCTTATATTTGCACTAGTACCAGTGATTGAGACTCTCTCTGTAGTCCTGCAGGTTATGTCTGCCAAATTATCCCGTAAATTCATCGGCAAAGACCTTAGACCCCTAAAAATGGCGCCATTACACCATCATTTTGAGCTTTGTGGCTTCCATGAAGTTAAAATACTTTTAACCTTTATCATCTTACAGATCTTATGTTCGGGCTTATTCCTGGGCATAAAGTTCTTATGAAATTATTCCGTATTGCGACATTACTAATCATAAGCTTCTATCTTCAAGGACAATTGAGTGCTTCTTGGGCCAAGAATTTAGTTTCGGCTGAACCAATTATAGAAACAAGCCCTAGCGCCATTTTGGCGACGGCAACAGGAGTCGTCACGTTGAGAACCAAACGTAAAAATTTCCCAGAAGATTTGATCGACTTGTTTACTGGCAGCGCATCCAAACTTCCAAAACAAAAGAAAATCACGGTCTCTGGTAGTTACAGCGGCGGGTCTGTACTTGACTTAGTTGAAGTGAGTGACACAGAACCAGAATATAGTTTTCAAGTTGCTGTACTTTCAAGTGTGATGAGTAGTTCTACAACAAAACTAGTTTCAGAAGTTCAAAGCCTTCAAAGTGTTGAAATGACATACACTAACGCAAATAACATACCTGATGTTATTGAATCAGCAAATCACAGATTTACATCAAAGAAAATTACCAATAAACGTCTTAATGATATGGGCACTCTCTCTGGCTCTTTTTCTGAAAGTGGAGCCCAAGGTAGATTCTTGATCAAATTAGATTTTACAACGGCTGAATAGCAGCCTGATAAAGATACTTGGTTTACCATATAATCAGTGCTTAAATACTTACAAAGCCTGCCTATTTTTGTTCTAATATACTTCTTTGCTTCGCCGCAAGGGATGACTTTGTGGTGGGGCCATCTTGGCTTAATTATCTTTGCTTTATTTAATCTACACAGAGCAAGTCAATATTATTTATTTTGGATAACTCTACTAATTGGATTTTTCTTTGCATCAGAACCACGTTTTAGTCTTGAATACTTGCTCATCACTTCAAGTTGCATTGCCTTTGCTAGCCAACCTTGGTGGACAAACAAAACAGAAAAAGAACGCAAATATATTTTAATTGCTCTTTTTATAATGATCTTTATTATTCATCGAACCGATTATGGTCTCTACGAAAGGGGTTCACTTTTAATTTGGGCGCCGATATTTCTTTCACTTTATTACACCAAGAAAAACAAAGAAAGTTTTATTACATATTTCCTTTCGGGGATTGCTTTGAGCTTTTCAACCAAAACCACAATAGTACTTGCTTACTTAGCGCAAATTGCCAAATTTATTAAAGTCCGCTATTTACTGGCGATAGCAACTTGCATGCTGGTATTTTCATTTATTTATATTGAAAAAATTCATCGCTTTATCCAACTCTCATTATTGTCAAGAATCTTTATTTGGCAATCATCAATCGAAGGCTGGCTAGCCAAACCCATATTTGGACATGGTTTTGCCACCTTTGCTATTGACTTTCCTCCCTTTCGCTCGCACAACGATACTTTTGGAGCAAGGTTGCATCAACAAGTTGCTCACGGTCACGGTTTCTTCACTCACTATCTTTTTGAGCAAGGACTATTTGGTTTGGCTCTTTGTCTAATTCTTTTTTACTTAGTCTACAAACACGCACGACCTGCATTTCTAACACTGATGATCACTTCAATTCTTGATGCGACACTAATGGTTTTTAATCAATATATACTAGCAGCATTAATCTTGGTACCTTTTCTCAAACCCAATTTTGCTTTTAAGCAACTCAAACCAAGCTGGCACGAATATGCCAAGCCTGTTGCCTATGCAATTGCAGCGATCATTTTTATTTCTAGTGCTGTTGGTCATTATTATTATTCGCAAGGTGCTTTCAATAAGGCAATCAAATGGGACCAGTTCAATTCGCTTTATCATTTTAGTCGCGGCACCGACTTACTTAATCGCAATATCCAAGAGAGCTTAATTAGTCTTGAAAAAGCAACTGAACTCTCTCCCAATATTTCCTACTTCCATGGTTTCCTTGCCGCAGCTCGACTAGCAAATAGACAATTTGAAGAAGCGGATAAGTCCGCTGATCAAGCTCTCTTCATGGATGGACCTGAACCATACTGGCTAATAATTAAAGCATTTGCCAACTATTCTCACGATAAGGCACTCTTTAAGGACCTTTTAACTCAAGCATTGAAACGCAATCCAGAAATTTCCAAAATCCTTAAAGATCCACGCTACCAAGCTAATTCATATATCGGACAAGCTAACTCTGATGCCCGCATTCATGCTTTCTTTCGTACAGGTCCAATAATTGCGCTGCCATTACCTTACTTACATGATGATCTTCCAGCTGATATTGAAGAAACTCTAGAAGCTGCCAAGCTCAAACCAATGCCTAAGAAAAAAGAAAGAAACAGGCACGAAATCGACCTCTAAACAGATTAGACCTGTACATCGAAACACAGTTTCGATGTACAGGTCGCTCAAAAAAAGGTAGCAACCGCGCGGAATGAGCGTGTTGCCTTTGGAGATAATTCCGACTTTCAAAACAAGTCTATTAGAGTAATGTGCTATTGTTCTAGAGCCTAAGCAAACACAGAAAGGGCAGGTGATTAAGAATTGGCAGAAGTTAAAGTACATGATGGTGAATCAATCGAGGCCGCGTTAAGACGCTTCAAAAGAGAAGTGCTTAAAGCAGGTATTATCCTTGAAATTAAGAAACGTACACATCACGAGAATAAACGTCAACGCAAAAAACGTAAGAAAGAAGAATCTAAACGCAAAGCGATGATAACAAACAAATATAGCAACAGCAATAGCGGTAGCAATAATAATAGATCGTAGTAGGTAATATATTGCTCAATAATCACAAAAGCACCTTGGCAGCAAAGGCTTTGTCTAAGTCTTATGACAGACGCAAAGTCGTTGATGGAGTCAGTTTTTCAATTGACCAAGGTGAAATTATTGCCTTACTCGGACCCAACGGAGCTGGTAAAACTACCAGCTTCGATGTTGTCGTAGGTCTGGTTCAACCCGATGCAGGTTCTATTGAACTTGATTCAGTAGACATCACCACAACCAAGATTCATGACAGAGCTCATATGGGTATTGGTTACCTAACCCAAGAGCCAAGTGCCTTTCGTAACCTCAGTGTCAGAGACAATCTCGCTCTAGTTTTAGAGCTTCATGGTTACGACGCAGAAAGTCGCAAAGTCAAAACTCAAAAAATACTCGAAGAGTTTGGAATTTTTCATCTTAAAGACATTAACGCAATTAGCCTTTCTGGTGGTGAGCGACGCCGACTGGAAATCGCTCGAGTACTAGTTACCGATCCCAAATTTATTTTACTCGATGAGCCTTTTACTGGCATCGATCCAATTGCAATTAATGAGATTCAATTGATCATTCACAATCTCTGCAAACAAAAAAACATTGGTCTTTTAATTACCGACCACAACCCAGCGGCAACCCTGTCAATTACTGATAGAGCTTATATTATGCGCGACGGTAAAATCATCAGAGAAGGAAGTTCTCAAGAGATTGCGAATGATGAATTAGTGAAGAAGCACTATCTAGGTGCCAACTTTAAGTTGTAACAAGTCAGTCAGCAAGCTTTTCATTGTGTTGCATTATGATGCCAGCATTAACCGGCTCAGATAGTTCGATTAAAGCCAAATCATCTTTACTAGTAGTTCTCAGCTCCCCGCCTTGTGACATCAAAGACCATTGCTGCAAGAAAGCCAGGAAGGGATCGATGGCTTTATTAGCTTGATCTTTGGGTCTTACAAAAGTGATTTTGGGATTAAACGAACTTGATTGCAGTTTAGTTTTGTATTTTGTTTTTTCTGTTGCATTGATAGTTGTTAGTTTGTCGACAACAGCAGGATTGCCTGAGACTATCCACTCACCATCTTGTCTTTGATTGACAGTATGCCAGTCAAGTTCTTGGTAGTTTAAATCATTTGAGTTCATGTTTGGATTTGTATGCACCTGTCCTGGTACCACAAAGGCTTTGAAGCCTTGTGCTTGATAAAGTCCTTCTGTAGTTTGATGAAAGATTTCTGTCATGTGGATGTCCTTTGCAAGGGGAATGATTTTGTCAGCTGAGTAGTAATCACTATATTTGGATAATTTAGATTTAATTTGAGCTTCAATCGCTTCAGCCGTTTCACCACGCTCTTCAAGCTCACGCCTGATATTTGGTTCTATCAAGTTCTCATAGGCATCTATGATAGTGACAGCAGCAGGGTTCTTAGTAAAGTCGCCAGTTTGGGGATCTTTGTAGAAGATGCTGACAGAATGGTACTCACCAGACTTGAGTGCCTTAAATAGATGCTTGATCGGTTCATGTTGCATTTCAATATCTTCTGCATTAAAGAGATCTTTGTATTTATTTGCAGCTTCAGCTTTGTGCGCGACTCCACAGAAACGAGCAAGTCCACCAAAAACCTTATAGAAACCTCGACTAAAAGCATTCGTACCACCGAAAAGTTGTTTCAAGGCAACTTGCCCTCTGTTAACGACAACCAAAGTATTACCGTCTTTGCTTAGTACTGCGTTGTCATAGTCAGTAGCGTTTGAATTAATTTGAAATCTATCAAGAAGTTTTTTGAGCTTGCCGTCTATGCCATCATCGCCAGCAGAGACTTTGCTAAAGTCATATGACTTAGTCAGAGTCTGGGGCTTGGCATGAAGTTCGTCCGGCACTTTGCTCTTGGCTTTAGTTTGATGAGCTTTAACTTGCGCCTGACGTGGCTTGAGACTTGCTGCTCTTGCAGATGGATTAGATTTGTTGAGGACTGCTGGCATTGATTAAGTGCTTAGTGCTTTTGAAGACTGTGCTTCTGCCCTACTCGGTTTTACCGGATCTTGTGCAAGGCTAGTATCTGCATTAGTTTCTTCTTGTACTTTCTCTGCAGGAGCTATTCTCTCATTAAATGCCTCGAGCGCCACTGTATTCTTTTTGACAATATCCATCAATGTAGCTTGCATCTCTTTAGTCAGTTCATCAGGTCTCTCTGCAATATCATACAAAGTATGTGCAGCAAAAAACTGTGCAAGATGGGCTGCAGGAATCGATTCAAAGGCACTAGCCTTGTCTCTAATGATACTCGCTGCACCTTTATGCTCTACTAGTTTACCGTCAACAATCTCAACAGAAGTTAAATCAACACTTTCAGATACATGCCCTCTTGTTGCGGCATCGTCAGCGGCAAATACATGCAATGGACTAATCAAAACCGTACCAGGATTCATCGTCTCAGCAAACATTGCTTGAAGCGACTCACGTCTTGCCATTTGATTATTGCCTTTACCAATGAAATCTTTAACCAATTCTGGATTAACAAAAGTAGTACCAGCGATACAAACCTTGTCTAAACCTTCAGCATCTGCCTCGGCAAGCTGAGTTTGAATTTGTTTTGCCATTGGATTATCCTCACCCAATGATTCAACAAGCTTTTGCATATGCTCTAGTTGTGATTTCATATTGTCATAGACTTGCAAAGCAATTGGTTTTTTGCTTGGACTATCGGAACTTACATCAAACATAACTGAAGTTGTGTAACGTCCAGCTTCAATGCCTTCGCGCAATCTCTTCAAGCCAGGATGCAATTCAGCAGCCGTGTTGTCAGGATCACCAGGATTGAAACCAGACTTAACAAACTTACTCATTGTCTTAGCATCAACCGTTCTAAACATATTAGGTATCCAACCAAAGACAGCATTGAAAAATCCATGCTTGTCTAAAGTCCTTGCAAAATTGGTTCCAAAATCAGCCGTAATTTTGATTTCTTGATTCTTTGGATCTTTATCAGTGGGCTTATGACTAATTGCAATATGCACTGACAGAAACTCACCCTTCTCTCTATCCATTGCTTGACCAAAACCTATACCTTTTAAAACTTTAAGAATACGTTTTTGATCAGCTTTACTAAGAGGCTCACCGCTTTCTTGTTTTAGTTCTTTAACTTGTTCAAGATTTGTAAGTGCGGCAAACTTAGGCACTGCATTACTAACGTCTTCAATATCACTTTGTTGAAGGCCTTTGGCTGCTTTATCTCTACTAGCTTCAGGATCATGTTTGTCAACACGAACTGGATATTTACCTTTCTGGCCTACTATATCTTTTATTCTCTTTCCTGAAACTGGTGCAATCATTCTGAAATCCTCGGTCAATACGAATATACGGATTATCCTAGCATATTATTTACTACAGATCCAGTAGTTTTTTGAATTCTTGATCCCCAGGCCTAGTAAAGAAGCCCAAAATTTAAGCATTACTGAACGTTTGTGCGCTGCGAATGCTTTACAGCAAATGCTACAATCATGGGCTCTTATGGTTACTAAATCAGATAAAGAAAAAACAGTAGACGAGCTAAAGGACAAATTTAGCCGCGCCAAATCTGTATATTCAACTACACAACTAGGCCTTAGTGTTAAACAAATCACTAGTCTTAGAGATGAAATCCGCTCAATCGGTGGTGAATTCAAAATCGCCAAGAACACACTTTTCAAAATCGCCTCAAAGGGCACTCAATTTGAAGCATTAACAGAAGGACTTAAAGGTCCAAGCGCGTTTTTGTTTTGCTATGACGATGCAGTTGTACCTGCGTCCAAAGTCAAAGATTTTTCAAAAGGCAATGGTGACAAAGTAAGTCTTATTGGAGCCAATATCGATGGTCAGACTTATGACCAAGCTCAAACAACTAAAGTAATCAACCTTCCAAGCAAAGAAGTGCTATTGAGCCAAATTGCTGGAATGTTAGTACAGCCAACATCACAAATTGCTGGCTTACTTGGTGCATCAGCATCAGACATTGCATCTATATTAAAACAACTTAGCGAAAAAGGTGACGCCGCTAAAACTGTTAAAGAATTTTCTGTATCTAGCGCAACAACTGTGGAAAGTGCTTCGCCTGCTAGTGAAGAGGACAATAGTAATAAAGAAGATATCAAGGAGTAAATTATTATGGCTACAAAAGTACAAGATGTATTAGAGAAATTATCAGAGTTAACGCTTTTAGAAGCGTCAGAACTTAAAGATGCAATGGAAGAGAAGTTCGGTATTACTGCAGCTTCAGGAGCGCCTATGATGATGGCTGCTGCTGGCGGTGCTGGTGGTGGCGAAGCTGCTGAAGAGAAGACTGCTTTTGACGTTGAGTTGACTGCAGCGGGCTCATCAAAAATCGGCGTTATCAAAATCGTTCGTGAGATCACTGGTCTTGGGCTTAAAGAAGCTAAAGATCTAGTTGAAGCAGCACCTAAAGTAGTTAAAGCTGGAGCTAACAAAGCTGACGCTGACGCTTTCAAAGCTAAGCTTGAAGAAGCTGGCGCTACTGTAACTCTTAAATAGTTCGAAGCATCAATCAATTAAAAGAAAAAACCGACAGTCACAAGCTGTCGGTTTTTTTGTAGCTATTATTAAGTAAAGCTCTATTATTTCACGCCCTGCCGCGTTAAGATTTTATTTATTATTACAATTCAATGACGAATTATAAACAGGAGATATAAATCATGGATAAACCAGATCTAAAGGCATTTGCAATGCCGAGCATAAAATTAAACGGCAAAAAGAAAGTACCAGTAGTTGTGATGCTTGAACAAGGCGGCACAGCAGCAGGTAATAAAACAGACGCCGAGATACTAATTCCAGCTGGGCTTGCAGCGATGACTGCAGGGGATAAAGATCACCAGACTCAGCCCCCTGTAAATGCCTGGCAGAAGGCTCAAAATCATGATGACGACAAAAGATATCCAGCTCGTATTTTTCACTTAGTTGATTGTTCATCAAGCATGGGCCAACGAGCTGATCATAGTGCAACAACTTGGCAAAGCAAATTAGCTTTAGTACAAGAGACGATTGAAAGAATGGCAAACAAACTTCCAGAAGGCATAAGACATATTCTTATTCCTTATACAGACGGCGTAGACTCAAGTTTGTTGGGAGATTTTGATACTGCAGAAAAACTCGTCAAGGCTGTTCAAAAACTCCAAAGCCATTCTGGCACAGTTATAGAAACTCCAATCGCTGAAGCACTTGAGCAAATCAGAAAGGAACCATATACAGCTGAAGGAATACGATACCGCAACCTCATTAATTTAGTGAGTGATGGGCAAAATGGAGGTGAAGATGATCTAGTTTATGAGCAAGCTGCTAAGTTCCAAGCACACAATGCAACAGCTTTTAATTTAGGAGTTGGCACTGGCTACAATAGATTCTTGATGGCACAAGTACTTGAGCAAGCTGGCACCGGAGCTACCGCTCACATCCCGCAAAAGGGTAAAGGAGCAGTTGATGTCTTTGGTGAGCTATTACCAAACTATGTCACTGAGATGATCTCAGCGCCATACTTCCCGGTACTTGCATTTAATCAGTGGTTTGATACAGTAGTAAATCTCAACCCTAGTATTAGACCAGTCAAAGAAGATCCTGACAGTGAGCTTTATAGATACAAAGCAGCTGTCGGTTATCAACACAAAGGTTTTGCAGTTGGTTTTATAGATGAAGACAAGTTGAATAATGCAAGAGTGCATTCCCTACTTAGAGAATCTGCTAACGCTAAAATCATTAACACAGAAGAATTGACTATCAAAGACTTTGATAACTTGGGTCTCAGCCCGCAGGATGCAAGGTTGATTTGTAATGCACCACTTGAAGCAATAAAAATGCAAATACTTCAAGAACGTAATCCACAAGCGATTCGAGACTTCCTTCAAGAAAATCCAGACATTGATATAGCATTTCAAATGAGACTTGAGGATATCGCCAAGAGACTTGAAGAATATAACGAAAGAGGTGACGAGGATGCATCAAGAACGATGATGAGCGATCAGTCAGTCAGTATGTCATTAGGAGGTCTTTTACAAGACATGGGCAATATACTACCAGGCGAAACAAAGCAGGGGCTTGGAATAGATGGTTATACAATTGCGCATGGAGGATCAAGCTCTTCTCATAGAAACTCTGCCATGAAGGAAGTGGAGGCTCCCGCAGAAATAGCAGAAGAAATTGACACTGACGCGCTTGCTTTGCATTTTGAAAAGATCAGTGGTAATGGTCTTTTTGCCAAAGGACATCAGGAAACCGCTACAGATTTCTTGATTCGTGAAGATATTAGCCTAGTTCTTGGAAGACACCCCAATTGCGACATTGGGCTTAAAAATGTCAAAGTGAGTAGGTATCATTGCAAACTATCACTTCGCAATGGTGAATTATTCATAGAAGATGTAGCGTCTCAAAACGGCACTTATGTCAATGGCCATTTGGTACCACGACGTGACGAGTATCAACTAAGAAATCAGGATATTATTGAATTAGGTGGTGAGAAATACCAAATAAGTCTGTTATGAGGTCATCCTAAGTGAGCGAAGCGACCTAAGCATAAAACTAAGATATAGAGTATAATCAGGCTATGGCTTCAAGAGGAATGCAATTAGGCGGGGATCTAGATAATCTGGCATACGCATCGCAAGACGAGTTTGACGCAATGCTCAAAAAGTTTTGTGCTACCAAGAATTGTAAGCCAGAAGCGGCAATTCGCTGGGCATTGCAAAGAGCAATGACTGAAGCAGATCGTCAATTTATCCAAAGCAAGTTTGATGAATTATATAAATCTGGGGCTTCACTCATATAATTATCAGTAAATTACAAAACTAAAAGCATCTACTAGATTGCTTCATAGCAACAATGACGGTGCTAAAATCATGAATTCAGCTAGATGACTTATTACATTACTACTCCACTCTTTTACGTAAACGATCTACCTCATATAGGTAGCGCTTATCCTACTATCGCTTGTGATTTTTTTGCTGGACATATGCTGCAACGTGGTGAGGAGGTTGCCTTTCTTACTGGCACTGATGAGCATGGTCAAAAGATCGAAAAAGCAGCCAAAGAAGCTAACAAGACTCCAATCGAGCATTGCGATTATATCACCGATGAGTTTCAAAAGCTCTGGGAGATATTGGGTATCAACTATGACTACTTTGTAAGAACAAGTAATCAAGCGCATTATAAATTCGTTACTGAGTTTTTCAAGAAAGTACAAGCCAATGGTGATATTTACAAAGGCAAATACACCGGTCTCTATTGCAGTCATTGTGAAGATTTTTGGCTAGAGAAAGATCTGGTCAAAGATGGCAAGAAGCTCTTGTGTCCCACTCACAAAAAACCAGTGGAAGAGTATCAGCAAGAGAATTATTTCTTTGCCCTAACCAAATACCAAGACCGCTTAGAACAATATATCAATGACAATCCTGATTTTATTAGTCCGGACTATCGCAAGAATGAAGTGATGGGCTGGATTAAAGATGGTCTTCGAGATTTCCCTATTTCAAGAGCGAATCTTGATTGGGGTATTCCAATTGAAGGTAGTGATCAAGTAACCTATGTTTGGTTTGACGCCCTCTTAGGTTATATTTCCGGTCTTGGCGCCGACAAAGAAAAGTACTGGAATCAAGACAGCAAAGTCGTGCATATTATTGGCAAAGATATCTTACGCTTTCATGCAGTCTACTGGCCGGCAATGCTAATGTCAGCTGGATATCCTTTGCCTTACAGGGTTTTCGGACATGGTTTTCTTACCAAAGACGGTATGAAAATGGGCAAAACACTTGGCAATATCATTGACCCAGTAGCACTGTCAGAGAAATATGGTGCTGAAGCATTGAGGTTTTATTTACTTAGAGATATAGTTTTTGGACGTGATGGTGATTACACCAACGAAGGTTTTATCGAAAGACTCAATTCTGATCTTGCTAATAATTTAGGCAACTTACTTAACAGAGCTCTTAAATTAATCAATAAATATAATGACGGAATCATTCCTGAACTAACCAGCGATCAAAACTTTGACAGCTTACATCAACAATTTCTTGAAGAAATAAATAATCTCAATCCTTATTTTGCGCTTGAAGCTGTCTTTAAAATGCTTGATGCTGTAAATGTAGAGATTAACGTAGTTGAACCATGGCGTGCACTCAAAACAGAACCCGACAATGAAGCTGCCTTACTGAGCTTGATTGACGCACTTAATGCCTGCAAAGTTGCAGCTATCTACCTTGCCCCGCTAATACCACAACTATCAAAACAAATCTTTATAAACCTAGGTATCTATCAAGCAAGTGACTTAGATAAACTAGATAGAAAAGATCTTTTGCAAAACTATCTTGGCTTTGAGCAAATCAACAAGAGCATCGCTGGTATCAAAGTTCTTGAAGAACCTGTAGGGATTTTCCAGCGACTCGAAAAAGCTCCTGTGGCTGCATAATGGAACAGATATTTTACCTAATCTATTATATCGGCTGGACACTAATCATCCCGGTTCTTTATCTCATGGCAATAACTTTTGTGCCTAAATGGAAACCAGGTCTCAAAGGTAGACTTGGCATCATTGATCCCAATCAATTTATAACTGCTCAAACAAACCCACTAGCACGGCCAATATGGTTTCACGCTATTTCAGTTGGTGAGCTTAATGCGCTCATCCCTCTACTCTCTGCTTTTATGGGTAGACCCTTGCTACTTAGCACTGGAACAGCCACAGCCCACAAAATGGCAAAAGAAAAACTAGAAAAAGAAATTGAAACTAATGCAATCAAATTAATTTATATGCCTTGGGACCATCCTTATATAATTGCAAAAACACTCAATCAAATTATGCCCAGCGCCATTATTCTAATGGAAAGTGAGATTTGGCCTGCTCTAATTATTGAAGCATATAAACGCAAAATCAAAGTCATGGTAATCAATGCCAAACTTTCTGACTCATCATTGCGTTTCTACAAACAAGCCTCATGGTTAGTTGCTGGTATCTTCAAAAGACTCACTTTGGTACTGGCACAAAGTGCTCAACACTCACGTAAATATATCGAAATGAAAGTAGCTAAAAATAAAGTCTTCATGACAGGCAATATCAAATTTGCTGCCCTGCCGGATATCAATCAAGATCAGGCACGTGATTTCAGAACCAAGCTTGGTTACAAGGATACAGACATCATTTGGGTTTGTGGCAGCACGCATCCTGAAGAAGAATCACTGCTCGTTTCTATTTTTCAAGAACTGCAAAACGAGATTAAAGATCTGCGCTTAGTGATTGCTCCAAGACACCCAGAGAGATTCAACACTGTAGAAAGTTTTATTAATTCAGCTGCCAAACTTGAACCAATTCGATATAGTCTAATCAAAAAACTACCCAAAGAAACCAGACCTCGTATCGGCTCAACTAATGATGTGCTCTTGCTTGATACTATTGGTGACTTGATGGATATTTATTCTATTGCAGATATTGCTTTTGTTGGTGGCACCATCAATGAAAGTGTCGGCGGTCACAATGTCCTAGAACCCGCTTGCTATGCTGTTCCCATCCTAGTTGGACCTCATTACTATAAAAACACAGAGATGGTAGAGATGCTTGAAGCAGCTGAGGCACTTGAAGTGACCGAAACCAAAGAAGACTTGAGACTTGCCTTACGTGATATTGCCAAAGACCCAAACAAACGTGTGCTCATGGGTGCAAATGCCAAAACAGTTGTTGATCAAAACCGCAAAATACTCGTTGATGTTGCCAACAAGATCAAACGCGAACTTGGAGAACAACTATGATCAAACAAGTTTTCTCTTTTCCGTACCAAGTCGTTCATGCAATGAGATCAAGTCTCTACGATCTTGGGATCTTTAAACAAAAGAAACTCCCAGCCTACACAATCTCGGTAGGCAATATGAGCTTTGGTGGTACTGGCAAAACCCCGGTGGTGATTGCGATTGCCAAATACTTAGCTAAGCAAGGACTCAAAGTT
The DNA here is from genome assembly GCA_027618255.1 of Cyanobacteriota bacterium. NCBI lineage: Bacteria > Bacillati > Cyanobacteriota > Cyanobacteriota bacterium. The sequence continues at coordinate 14,688 of JAQCFG010000013.1, read as the reverse complement.
GCTGTGCTCACAAGGGGCTACAAAGGACGTGGGCGCAATTATCCGATTTTTGCTGACGCCAGCAGCAAGGTTGAAAATATTGGTGATGAGCCGATGGAAATGCTCAATGCTTTTGCAGGGTCAGATATAAGACTTACAATAGATCCAAATAGATACCGCGGCGCAATAAAAACTAGTCAAAAATACCCAGTGGATGTCTTTATATTAGATGACGGGATGCAGCATCTTGCTATAGCTCGGGACTCTGAAATCGTTCTCAAAAATACCAATGAATCAGGTTTTATGCGTGAATTTCCTTTTGCGGAAACGAAGGCAGATCACTTGATTTATACCAAGGTAAGTGATGAGTGGATAGAAAACAACCAAGAAACAAAAAATCCAATAAACTTTGTCAAGTTTAACCTGAGCTTAACCAAAAAATTGCATCCTGAAAATAGCCTAGGGGTTTTTACCGGAGTGGCTGACCCTAATTCTGTTTTGAGACTAATCAAAAAAGAGTTATTGGGCCAGGGATTTCAGGCAAAAAACCTTGAAAACATTGAACAAAGGTTCTTTCCGGACCATCATTATTTCAGTGTAGGTGAAGTTAAGGAGGTACTAGCATTGGGTATAAACATAATAACGACTGCGAAAGATCTGGTTAAAATACCTGCGGAGTATCAGGATCAATTTGTAGTAGCGAAACTGGTATTGGATTTTCATCCAAATAGTTTCTTGTCAGAGTTAGCTAAGGGGGTAAAACATGACTAATGACCAAATAGAGAAAACAATTCCGTTAGGAGAGTTGTTGGAAACGACTGATGAGAAATTATCAGAATACGGTACACGTGCCAAGGGTAGATTATCAAAACGTGAAATGGAAGTCTTGATTCAAATCAAAGAGGGTTTGCGCAATCCAGAAATTGCAGCCAATTTGGGTTTGAGTACTAAGACAGTTGAAAATCACGTCAGAAGTATCTTGCAAAAACTAGGAGCTAAGAATAGAACCGAAGCTGTAGTTATTGCCTTGAAGAATTCGTTGATAATGTTGAGTTAACTAATAGACTTGTTTTGAAAGTCGCAATTCTCTAGAGGGTCAACACATGCGTTACGCATGGTTGCTACCTTTTTAAGCGACCTGTATCTTCGAAACGCTGTTTCTAAACAGGTCTAATATATTGTTGCGCAAGAAACAATGCCGCAATGGTTTTGGCATCGGGTATTAGCCCTTGCTGAATCATTTCAGTTACTTTAGCAATAGTCATGAGCTCGAGCTCTACGATTTCACCGTGGTCTAGATTCTGCGTGCCAGCGTCTAGATCCTGAGCGAGATAGACGTAGAGTCGTTCGGTAGAGTAACCAGGGCAAGGGTAAATAAATCCAAGGTCTGTCCATTTGCCTGCACTATAACCAGTTTCTTCTTGAAGCTCTCTTTTGGCTGCCTCAAAAGGTTGCTCCCCTGAATCCAACTTACCAGCTGGAATTTCATAAATTATTTTTTGTACAGGAGTGCGATATTGTTTTATTAAAGCAATTTGATCACCAATAATTGGCAATATACAAACTCCACCAGGATGAGTAAAATACTGACGACTTGCTTTTATAACAGGCTCAACCTCAATCTCTATCTGGTCTTCAATAAAATCTAGGAACTTGCCTTTATGTAGTGTTTTAGTGGAGATGATTTTTTCTATCATTGTTTTATTATACGTTATTGCTTAATCCGCTGGCAAAACAATGTCCATTATCGCTCCTCATCGCAAAGTACCCTGCAAGATTCAAAACAAATTCTCAAAAAGCTTTTCTAGCAAAGTAAGTACAGCTCAAATTTAAAGGAATTGACTCCAAAACCTATGAAGGACTTACTGCCCGTATTTATATACTTTGAATACATTATCAGAAGCAAGTTGATTCATATCCATGCGTTTAAGATTGATTTCATAAGGGCGGCAAGCTGAGTAGCTGCCATGATTAGAATCACAACGCATTAGTTTAAGATGTACTGGCTCACCTGGGCTTCCGGCGATAAGCGAAAAAACTTGATCAGCATCAAAAGGCATTATATTCATATGATCAACTTCAATAATTTGATCACCAATTCTCACCCCTGCAGCTGCCGCCGGTGTATGCGGATAGACGTCAATGACGTTACTCATCTCGCCTCGACGGTGCAAATACTTGACACCTATAATTCCAACATCTGAAGGTGCAAAAACAGCATCAGAACTTACAGCATTGAGTTTAAAAGTGCTCTTTGGTTCAGAACTAATATAAGTGTTTGGAATACTTAGGCTTTGTTCTTGGTAGGCCAAGCAAACTAAAGGATTTGCAAACAAAATTGCAAAAACCAATACAGCTCTAATGTATTTTGGAGTGAAAGCCACTAATATTATTATTGCCTAGTTTAGTTAAGAGAGGGTTAAGAGCCTATCTACTATAGAACTCAACAATCATACGTTCGTTAACGTTGACAGGAATTAGCTCACGAGCAGGTATTTCTACAAACTCACCTTCAAATTCTTTTTTGTCGCGTTTGATGTAAGCAAGAGTATCTATCCAGTTCTTCATTGAATCTTCAATTAAAATCAATTTGCGAGCTTTAGGGTGAACGCTAATCTTGTCGCCTGCTTTAACAGGGTAAGAAGCGATGTCTACTTTAAAATCGTTTACTAGGATATGTCCGTGACCAACTAATTGTCTAGCAGAAGCTAATGTAGGCGCAAAACCCATTCTGTAAACCAAATTGTCGAGTCTTCTTTCAAGTAATTGAATAAGAATCTCACCAGTAGGTCCATTGGCGCGAGTTGCTCTTTGAACATATTTGCGGAATTGTTTCTCAGTAATAACGCCGTAGCTAAGTCTAAGTTTTTGTTTCTCTTTTAAAAGAACGCCATACTCAGATAATTTCGCCTTGCGCTGACCATGCTGGCCCGACTTATAAGGTCTTTTGGCTACCTCAAACACAGGCATTCCGGAAAGTAACTCTCCATATTTGCGTGATAATTTATCCTTGGGTCCTCTGTATCTAGCCATAGACTGGTCATGATAGCCCAGTTGAGGAGATAATTTCAAGGATATTAAAGGCAATAATCCTTAAGAATTTGTATATCGGGTGATCCTGCAGCTGCATCTGGCAATATCTTGACTAAATCCACTCTGATTTGCTATTCTGTATGTACGTGAAGGTTCCATTCGTACAACAAATAATGACAAGTCTAGCTATGACTGCTGGGCTTATAGGTTGCTCGACTAATGAGATTCCCTCAGCTCCCGAGTCAAATCAACAAGAGATAGATCATTCAGCAGAAACAACAAGAATTGGCGGGGCTGAACTTGCAATAGTCAAAAATGATCCAGGCTTAATAGCACCACCAACAGATCAGGATACTGCACTAAGCTTCTATGGTTTTCAAAATACTATAAATTCAGTTATTGAAATTCAAAACATCGTTGATAGAACCATCGAGCTTCGACTAATCAAACCTAGGCAATTAGTTAAGTTACAAGAAATCCTAAATGCTGATCCAAACAATCAAGGGAAGCTCACAGCAGCAAGTATTGAATTACTTGAAATTAGACAAGAGATTTTTAATCAATTGGCTAACAAAACAGAATTGAATCCAGCAGAAACAGAATTGCTCACGATCTTACTAAAAACTAATCCACAACACTACGCATTATTATTGTTTGAACAATATGGACTTGATGAATACGACAATGAGTCTATTAATGAAGCCGTTAAATTATTTAGTGATTTACATGACAACATCATTAAAGCACTGTCGCAAGCAAAGATCACAGCCAGAGAAGCAATTCAAGCATCCCGAGGCAAGATGGATGGTTCAGAAGAAACTGGTTTTGATAATTTCAAGACGATTGATAACTACCTCAAAGGTCTTAATGATGGAAGTCTCAATCCAGTAAGACCAGGAGATAAAATTCCCAAAGCTCAACAATTCAAGTTTAACGAGGAAGAGCAAAAACCAGGGGAGCCACCAAGACTAAGACGACCAGGCTATGGCTGGAGAGACACGACAACACAGTTAACAACTGGTGAAGATCTTGGTCAAGGAATCAAGAAACTAGACACTATAGTAATTTCAGAGCAAGAGCTTCTTCAAATACTGCAGAAAAATTTCGGTCTAGCTCCCTAAGACAAACTTCTACCAAACAGCATGATCAATCTTGGGATCATACTCGAAGGTATCGATAATTTCAACTTTGCAAGCTATGCCATCTCCTGAGTACCAATTGCAGTATTCTTCACCTGAGTCATTAAGCCAAACACTATAATCACCAGGAGCTAACTCAACTGCGTAATAACCCTTTTCGTCAGTTTTAGTTTCAGCAATCAATATACCAGAAGTGTCACGTACAATCACCTTAGTACTAAAACCAGTTTCAGAGCAGCTCGTCTTGCTGCCAGCGATACTAGGCATACAATTGCCTTCAATTAATTTCACTTGACCAAAAAGTCCAGTCGCATCTGTTGCTAATCCCATGTTAGCTGCTTTTGCTTGAGCAAGAGCTTGAGCAAGAATCAAATTATTGTTTTCTAAGTCATTAACAATAGCTTCAAAAGAACTAATCTGACTACGTCGAAGTGCTTTCAAACTTGGTCCGAGTTTACTAAACTCACGACTTAAACTAATATCATTAACTGCTTCAAATCTTGTAAAAAGAACCTTTTGGATGCGGTTTAGAATCTTGGCTTTTTGTTTGAATGCTTTGTACTGTCCATTATCAAATAAAGTATTCAGCTGATTCAAACGAGTGTTCAGCGAATTAATTTTCTTTGAGATCCTAGTGTTTTGCTGCAAAAGACTTTGATCTATCGCTCCAACTGAAGTAATAGACAGAAATAAGATAGAAATAGCAATAAAGCTACGCACGCAAACAATCCTAGCATGACAGATACTAGTACTATATGAGACAAGTATCATTCTTTGCATTATCTTCTCCGTTAAATAGGGGAATAACATATAAAGATGCACTCTTCGACTGAACAGATTGCAAAAGAGCTTTTTAAATATATAAAGGCCCAAAATTCGGGCTTGAATATGTTCAAGTTGCGCAATATCAAAGACCTACTACTTAAACTAAGTATTGCTCAACCAAAAATAAAACAAAGCCTGTTTCATTTTATTGATGTCTTGCCTGTACTCAAAAGCTCCAAACAAAAAGCTCAATTTTTTACTGAGTATGTTGCTCCATACCTACCTAGCTTTATTCATCAAAGTCAAATATTTAGCCAGGGCTTAGAGCTTGGTAGCAAGCTTGCAATCAGCATTATGGCAAAATCATTTATTTGCGGCAGCAATATTGATGAAGCCAGAAAAAGCATCCGCCAACTTACAAGCAAAGGACTTAGCTGCAGTATCGATATACTTGGTGAACTCGCACTTAGCCAAAAAGAAGCTGATCATTATTACAAGGATTACCTCAATCTAATCGAGCACCTTACGGAAACTAATATTTCAGTCAAACTCTCAGCACTTATCCCGCAAACCAATCAACTAGATTATCAAGGCAAAAAAACCAAGCTCAAAAACTTACTTAGAGAGATTTACAGAACTGCAATTAAACAAAACTGTCTAATCAACGTAGATACAGAGCACTATGCATGGAAAGAAATGACCTATGAAATAGTACAAGAACTTCTTATGGAAGAGGAGTTTAGAAACTGGGATGATGCTGGCATTGTACTTCAAGCCTACCTTAAAGAAAGTGCTGAAGATCTCAATACTTGGCTCAATTGGTCACGCAAACGCGGCACTCCCATCACAGTACGTCTTGTGAAAGGTGCTTACTGGGATTCAGAAAGAGCACTGGCTTTGCAAAATGGCTTTGAAGTTCCTGTCTATCAGCAAAAACATGAGTCTGATATCAATTATGAAAATCTCACCAAAGTCTTACTAGATAACCATAAGCTACTTAGACCTGCTATTGCCTCGCACAACATTAGATCACTATCGGTTGCGATCAATTATGCAGAAAAGATAGGGCTTGATAAATCTCAATATGAATTTCAAATGCTCTATGGTATGCTCGATCCGATCAAAGAATACCTGGTGAAGCAAGGCTACGAATGTCGAGTCTATATGCCTTATGGTGAGCTCATTCCAGGGATGTCATACCTAGTTAGGCGCCTACTAGAAAACACGGCTAATGATTCTTTTCTCAAGCAGGGATTTTTAGACAAAGCCGATGTTGATAAATTGATTCAAGATCCACGGGCAAAGCAAATAGAGAATAGAGAAAAGGGCTCCGATCACAATTTTGACAATATAGCCAATACCGACTTCTCGCAAAAAATCAATCGCCAAAAAATGGAACTCGCAATTAAAAAAGTAAAGCAAGAAATCTCAAACATCGAACTATACAAATCCAACCTTAATGATTGTGACCGAACAATCAAACAAGCAGAGAGTGCCTATCTCAAGTGGTCTCAAGTGAAACCAGAGCTTAGAACAGCCGTTCTCAAACATTGCGCTCAAGAACTAGAAAAACAAAGGCATAGATTTAATGCTCTACTTTGCCTTGAGGTTTTTAAGCCTTGGCAAGAAGCAGACAGAGAGACCTCTGAAGCGATTGACTTCTTGAATTACTATGCAGATCAAGCTCTTGAACTTCATGCCACTAGCAAGCTCAACTCTAAACCTGGCGAAAAAAATACTAATCACTACCAAGCTCAGGGTATTGCACTCGTAATCTCACCATGGAATTTCCCACTTGCCATAATGGCAGGAATGAGCTGCGGCGCACTAGTGATGGGCAATTCAGTAATAGTCAAACCTTCAGAAAGAAGCTCAATTGTCGCTCATGAATTTATCAAACTGCTTAATGAGTCACTAGAAAAACTAGCTCCTCATTACAGCGAGGGTTTATTCAATCTCATTATTGGTGAGGGTAAAACCGTAGGCTCTTACTTAGCTGAGCACAAACTAACTAAAATCATTGCCTTTACTGGTTCAAACAAAACCGGCATGAAGCTCAATGATATTGCAAATAATGCAAGACCAACCAAGCGCATGATAGCCGAGATGGGCGGTAAGAATGCAATTATAGTTGACCAGAGTGCTGATCCTGATGAAGCGATACCTGGAATACTTTATTCAGCCTTTGCTTTTGCCGGGCAAAAATGCTCAGCTTGCTCGCGTTTGATTCTAGTAGACGAGATTTATAATGAATTCAAACAACGTCTTGTTGAAGCAGCAAAGTCAATCAACATCGGTGATCCAGCTAATGAGGCTACTAGCCTTGGACCAGTAATAGACAAGCATGCCTACCAAGAGATTCAACGTTATATTAAAGTCGGTAAACGAGATGGTAATTTATTGCTAGAAGAAAGAGATTTGCCGGAAGGAAACTTCATCAGTCCTTGCATTATCGAAGGACTTGATATTAATCACAAATTAGTTCAAGAAGAAGTCTTCGGACCTGTTTTAGTTTTGCTAAGAGCCAAAAATCTTGACCACGCTATTGAATTAGCAAACAACTCAGACTTTGGTTTAACAGGTGGACTCTATTCTAGAAGCCCTAACAATATAAAGAAAGTCACAAGGGAAATGCAAGTTGGTAATTTCTACATTAATCGACCTTGCACCGGAGCTGTCGTCTCAAGACAAGCCTTTGGTGGGATCAAAGAATCTAGTATTGGGCTTAAAGCTGGTGGACCAAACTATCTCTTGCAGTTTATTCACGAAAAGACGATCTCAGAAAATACTATGCGTAGAGGCTTTGTTGCTGACTAAGGACTCGAGCATAAAACTTCATTTTCAGCGTGTCATAAAGTAAAAACAGGATCATTCTATGGTCCTAATGCAAAAGCGCAAGATCTCTAATAATTCGCGAGATTACTGCATGATACAATTATTTCTATGCCATATATCGGACTTAATGACCTAGAACGCCAAGAAATGCTTCAAACTACAGGAATCACCAGTCTTGATGATTTATTTATCGACATCCCAGAAAATCTCTTGCTCAAGCGTGACCTCAATCTTGAATCTGGCTATCAAGAATGGGAATTAGAAAAATATTTCTCCAAACTTGGTGCAAAGAATCAAACTAAAACTCGTTTCACTAGCTTCAAGGGAGCAGGATGTTACCAGCATCATGTACCAGCTTTGGTTAAAGCAATTTCTAATCGAGGAGAATTTCTTACTGCATACACTCCGTATCAACCAGAAGTATCTCAAGGTACACTTGAAGCAATTTATAAATTCCAGAGCTTCATTGTTGAGCTAACAGGAATGGATATCGCGAATGCTTCAATGTATGATGGCGCAACCGCTTTTGCTGAGGCGATTACAATGTCATGGCGCATCAACAAAAAACGCGAAGTCTATCTCTCTAAATACATTCATCCTGAATATATCAATGTAGCCAAGAACTACCTAGAACCGCTTGGTATTGAATACAAATTCTATGAAAGTATCGCAGATATTCCAGATGGATCAACCATGGTGATTGCTAATCCTAATTTTTACGGTGAAACTATTAACAAGGACACAACTCAGATCCTACGCAAATCAGTTGAAGATCACAATCTATTCTTGATAGTAGTTGTACCAGAAGCATATGCACTAGTAGCTCAAGCAAAACTCTCTGAGCTTGGTGCTGATATAATTTGCGGCTCTTGCCAAAGCTTTGGCAATCCAAGTCACTACGGCGGAGCTCAAGTTGGTTTCATAGCTAGTAAACAAGAGCATGTACGTCAAATGCCAGGACGTATCATCGGCAAGACCACTGACCGAAATGACAAAGAGGGTTACGTACTTACCTTTCAAGCCCGCGAACAACATATCAAAAGAGATAGAGCAAGTTCAAACATCTGCACCAATCAATCACTGCACGCACTTTGCACTGCTATCTATCTTGCACAGATGGGCAAAACGGGCTTGCGCAATATCGCTAAAGACAACTGGACCAAGACTCGCGCTTTCAAAGCAGCACTTGGAACCATTGATGGCATTGAAATCAAAACTGAAAATCCATTCAATGAGTTTTGCTTATCAATTAATCCAGACAGTCCATTGAATGATTTATTCAAGACTTATACTGTCAATGTCAACAAACTACTCAAAGACAATTCTTGTTTATTCTCTCTTGACTTTAGCAAGAACCTCTATTTAGTTACTGTCACAGAGTTACATAGCGTCAGCGATCTCAATTCATTCCTTGAAGAAATTGCAGCTATCCTTTCTGAGGATGGGCAAGATTTGAGAGCACCGGTCATCCAAGAAACAGACCTAGCCAAACTTAGTTATGATTTTTATGCTTCTAACCTGCCTTCAATCGAGATCCCTGATCAGGGTGAGCTGACTGTGTGTCGTTACTTCACCAGATTGTCACAGAAGAACTTCTCTATAGATACTCATTTTTATCCACTAGGTTCTTGCACAATGAAATACAATCCCAAGATCAATGACATTATTGCCAGTGATTCAGCTTGGACTAATTTACATCCTTATGATTATGAAAAAAATATCCAGGGAGCCCTTGAAGTTTATACAGAACTCAATAGCGCTCTTTGCGAGATCACTGGTTTTCACAAATTTAGTTTGCAACCCGCTGCTGGCGCGCACGGTGAGTACTCAGCGCTGTTAATGGCAAAGCATTATTTCAAAGACCGCAAAGAAGATCGTAGTATTGTTTTGGTTCCGGATTCCGCTCATGGTACCAATCCAGCATCAGCATCAATGGCAGGATTTAAGACTGTTTCTGTTCAATCATCTAGTGATGGCAATGTTGATATCGAAGACCTGAAACGAGTACTAGAGAAACATCAGAATCAAATTGCAGTGATGATGCTCACCAACCCAAACACTTTTGGATTATTCAATCAAAACATCCTTGAAGTCGTCAGACTAATTCGTGAAGATGGTGGACTCATGTACTATGACGGAGCCAACTTAAATGCAATTGCTGGTATCTGTCGTCCTGGTGATATGGGTTTTGATTTGCTACATCTTAATTTACACAAGACCTTTTCTACCCCGCATGGTGGTGGCGGTCCTGGAGCTGGTCCTATAGGAGCAAGCAGAGCTTTAACTCCTTATCTTCCTGGTCCAAGTCTCAAAAAAGATAGCGAAGGTGATTTATTCTGGAACCATGAGTCACGCGAAAGCATTGGTAGAGTAAGAGCATTCAATGGCAATTTCAATGTGCTCTTAAGAGCTCTTGTTTATATCAAACGTAACGGCAAGGAAGGTATCAAACGTATTGCGGAGACTGCAACCCTTAATGCCAACTATATTCAGTCAAGAATTAAGCAAAGTGAAATCCTTTCTAATAGCGGTGTCTTCAGTCCCAAATTCAATAGAATTTGCAAACATGAATTCATTATTTCAGCCCAAAAGCTCAAAGAGAAATATGGCATCACTGCTCTTGACGTAGCTAAACGCCTCTTAGACAAAGGTATTCACGCGCCAACTATCTACTTCCCCCTGACTATCCCAGAAACAATCATGATAGAACCAACCGAGACAGAACCAAAATCAAGCCTTGACGCCTTGGTTACTGCCTTTGAAGAGATCATTACCGAGGCACAGACTGAAGAAGGTAGAGCAACGCTCAAGACGGCACCGCACAGTACGGAGTTTTCACGTTTTGATGATGTTAAAGCAGTTAAGGAACCGATTTTGAGTGAGAGGATGGAAGCTATGCGTTCTAACGCTCTAGAGCGTCTCTAAATAGTCATCATACTCACCACTATTCATAGTATCCAAGTCATCAAAATCAATTCCGTCTACTGAGCTAATTTCTATTATCCAGGTCTTTGAATTGATCTCTTCAGGGCTATTAACAACTTCTTTATTGGTGCTGATGAGCTTCGCTTTAAACGGTGCATAAATATCTCCAACCGCCTTAACAGACTCTAAAATAGCTAATGAATCAGCCGAATCATAGACCTCGCCGTCTTCTTTCGCTTCAACAAAAACTATATCACCAAGCTGATCACAAGCATACTGGCTGATACCCATTTGGTATACACCTTCACCCTTTTCTGCTATCCATTCATGTGACTTAAAGTATTGAACCATAAACAAACTTATAGCAGAATTTTGGCTTCCCGGGTATAGCAAATCCGGTATTTTTTTAATTAAAATTAACTTACAATCGCAGAGGACTTAAATTCCTGAACTTGTTTTTTACCGATATTGCGATAAAACCAAGGCTTTCCTACTTGTGCAATAGACTCTTTATTGCGTATCGACACCTTTACTTGAGCGTCTTCGTATTCAGGCTTAATGTAGGCCAAGGCTATTGCTCTATTAAGCATCGAAGAAAAATTACCACTGGTAACTTCACCAATCTCTTCACCAGCCTCATTTAATACTTTGGTATGTGACCTTGGAATAATTTTGTCTCCTTCAGGAAACGCAAGTCCAATTAGTTTTTTGTCCTTTCTGGTGGCTGCAGACTTACCAATAAAATCTTCCTTCTCCATTTTGGTAACCCAACTAAGCCCAGCCTCATATGGAGTCGTCTTAATATCAATGTCATTACCGTGCAAACAATAGCCAGCTTCAAGCCTCAGTAAATCACGTGAACCTAAACCACAAGGCGTTGCATCATGCTCATCAATCAAGTCTTCCCAAATATCCATTAATATATCAGGGTCACCATATAGCTCGTAACCCTCTTCACCGGTATAACCAGTCGCAGCAATAATTAACGGCTCTTCAGTATCATCATCACAATCAACAACACCAAAACCAAAATACTCAAGAGGCTCATCGATGCCCAGAAGCTGCTCTAGTACCTGTTTTGCCATAGGACCTTGAACCGCAATCTGCCCCCAGACCTCAGTCATATCTATCATTTCAGCGTCATAGTTTTCAATTTGTTTTTCATACCAGGCAGTATCAATATCATGATTACCGGCGTTATTCACCAACATAAATTCTTCATCACCAATCTTGTAAATAATCAAATCATCAATAATGCCACCTTCTTCATTGAGCATCGCTGTATAGATACCAGAACCAGCAAACAAAGGCTCAAGATCATTAGTAACTAAGTCATTCAAAAAATCTAGGGATTCTTTTCCAGAAACCAACCAACGTCCCATATGTGAAACATCAAAAATCCCAATATGTTCTCGAGTTGCTTTATGCTCTTCAATAATAGAAGTATAAAAAGTCGGCATCTTCCAACCAGCAAAATCCGCAAAACGTGCACCATTAGTTTGATTGAAATAATGAGAGATAGGTAATTTGAGTTCTGCCATAGCCACAATTATAGCACTGAACTTACTCCCAAATCGCCCAGAACTGCGTTACGCTTGCTCTGATAAACCATCATTGACGGCTCAGTCAACTCAGCTTTATCAGAACTTCGCAAGCCTTGTTCTGAACAATTTTGAAGCAAGTTCAAACCCTAATCAAAAGGAAAAAATCTCGCCCAAAGTCGGATGCGGATAAATCCATCTCTTCATTTCTTCAATACTTGGATTCATATTAATAATTGGCACTACAATTGAAATTAAATCTGTAGCAGAGTGTCCGATAATGTGGCAGCCAACGATGTGATTATCAACAATGACCCACTTGGTCATCCCCCTATCGTGACCAGAAACACGAGCCTTGCCGTTGCTTGCCCAGTTGATGATTCTAGTTTCAACTTTAGCCCCATAGATTTCACGTGCAGCTTGCTCTGTGAGCCCAATAGAAGCGAGTTCAGGATGAGTGAATACCACGAGCGGCACTTTGTTTGGATCAAGGTGGTAGTGCTCACCAGCAAAACTAGCAGCTAGTTGTTTTGCTTGGGCATAGGCATAGTGAGCAAGTGCTATTTGACCGGAAGCGTCACCAATGACGCATTGGTTCGAGGTTCGAGGCTTAAAGCTCGAGGCTTCTCTACCGATAGAAACAAAAACTTCTTCACCTTCTTCTATTTGAATGCTACTCAAATCTTTGACGCCAGTTTCTACTTTAATCTTCTGAGTCTTAAGTCCTTGCATGAACTTGGCGTGGATATCCTTATCAAGAAAAGGCATAATCTCATTCATCATTTCAATTACTCTTACTTGTTTACCATGATGCGCCAACATCGAAGCAAGTTCTAGCCCGATATATCCACCTCCTATAAATAAATATTTGTCAGCAAACCCTTTGGCCAAGCTCTCTTCAGAGAAAAAACTATCGCTAGTCAAAGCATCTGGAAACTCTTTAAGTGTCCTTGGTTTAGTGCCAGTTGCAATAATTAATTTGCAATAGTCGATCTTGTTAGCATCAACCACAACTCCATCTTCTGAGACTTGCGCCTCTGCAATGATCACTTCAATGTCTGCAGCTTTAAGTTCACTAGCGATAGCTTTTTCTAGCATCATTTTATTTTTGGTAATTAACTTAGGAAAGTCAGCAAGATTCTCAATAGAATGCAATTGTTTACTTGGGATACAACCAACATGAAGACAAGCGCCGCCTAGTTTATTTTTCTCTATTAAAATTATTTTTTGCTCGCTAAATCTTTTACGGAGTTCCAACGCCGACATATAGCCAGCAGGTCCGCCCCCGATAATCACTATTGCTTTGTCATTTAGTTTAGACATCTCAAGTTATTATAACGAAAGCCCCGGAAGGGGTTTCTTTAATTCACCAGCGTTATGTGACATTCTCAATAAATATCTGCCAATACCATCAATACAGAGACTTAATGGCACAAAAGTATCTCTGTGAGAAGGGAGCATTTTGGAGAGAAAGTCAAAAACGGTACCACCGATCAAACCTAAACCCGAAGCAAAGTAGAACTTCTTACCATTTTTGAAATGACCTGGATGTGCCTGTTCAAAATCAATCATAATTCCACCTAGATCTCTTAACGCAGTAGCAAATTTCTCCTTGCCCGTCACCAGCCAAGTCAAAGCTCCCAGATTAGTCATAATACTGGCAATCACTCCGATCATTGCATTATTAGAATCAGCCAAATTTTTGAGTATATCCTTGCTCGCAAAATTGTGATAAGTCTTTTTAAGTCCATTAAGAATATGTTTGAAATGCTCCCCAGCTGAGTGAAAGTGATCATTACCATTAATAATTGAAAGAGAATTAGCAAGAGTATAAGTACCAGAAGCCGTTCCTCGATCAAGATAGGTGTGATCTTGTGGTGCAAAAAGACCGACAACAATATCGTTAAAATGCCCAAGTGCTCCAAGTAAATCAAACTTAAGTAAATATTCAAGCATATTAATTGCTCCATTGAGAATCAAAAATGCCTTCGTTCCAAATTTACCAAAGCCATCAGCAAAGCTTTTAACGGTATCAGAAAAATTATATCGATGAGCTATTGCAGAAGCCGCGTTCCCAAAAATCGAGAGGAAATTAGCAGCTTCTGGAATGAATTTCTTCACAAAGAAATGCTCAGTAATTTGTTTTAAAATATTTTGTGAGTTTTGTTTTTCTTGTTTTAGTAAAAGCTGATCTTTAGACTGACTGGGAATTTCTGTTTTTTTGTCGTTAACAAAATTGGCTAGCGGCTCAATAGAAACTGATTCAGCAAGGGCCGGATGGTTTATCTGAGTCTGTTCAGCGGAAGGAGCGATTTGCAAAATAAAAATCCTAAGCAATATGAATTGACAGAATAAATAATAGCACCAGCTAGTACTTTCTTATCTTGCCGTTGGTACTGGGGCGTAACTATTCACCTAGGGCAGCTGCTCTCAGATTTTCAGCTTGAAGCTTATGACAAAACGAATTTCCC
>JAQCFG010000012.1 GCA_027618255.1 Cyanobacteriota bacterium | reverse complement strand
CGATATTAGTTGCAAGTATCTTTGCTTGAATTTGTGGATCAAAGAAATCAAAACTTTTGACTGTATTGTTATTCAACGGAGTAAAAACCCAATCGTTTACTTCATTTGAAAACAGAAAATCATCTCCATCCTTAATAACTAACTTGACATCAGAGTCTGAGTATCCATTATTAGTTTTAAAGAGAAGCCAGTTCTTATTACCAGCTTGCATCAAACCATCTGGTCTCTCCTTGGCTTCTTTATAATGCTGTTTAAACTCAGTGACAATGGCTTCAGGCAACGCGGCTGAAGCTGGGAGATATATAAGTAGTAGGGCTATTAATAAACACATTAATTCAATGGAGCCCCATTAGCATCAAGTCCACACAGACTCAGGTCAACTTTGTCATATTCACTATAAATACTACAAGGAGAACCAGTATAAGTATAAAAAATTGTTTGCTCATCTAGACTATCAAAATCTATCTGGTAACAATCATTTACTAAAACTGCTGCACAACCAACAATCGTAGTATCATCAGCAACAAAAATTCTTAGAGCTATGGTCTCCGTTTCTAGACCATCACTGAGCTTAAACGGTCTCAGGTAAATAGTGGTAGCTTGTGGATTCACACGAACAGATGAAACTCTTAAATTAAAATCCACGACGCCTGTATCTGGCACCGTCTTGCTTCCTTCCGTTAAAATACGCAAGTATTTGTTACTCAAACCATAATCCTGCAATTGAACACTGCCAATAGTCTCTGGATCTAATCCCTTTACACGTAGTTTGACGATATTTTGTTTTTTATTAGGCTCAAGACTCACAAAATCAGTAACAGTACCAAGATCATATTCTAATAACCGATTCTCAAATCTGGTTTCCATAGCAAAACTAGGCAAAGCAAGAAAACAAACAAACAATAAACCAATTCGATACAAGTCCATACAAAAATTATACCAGTAAATCCTTATATAACTTAGTAGCATAAGGAGTATTAATCCCTTTCTTTTGCCCCTTACGTACTACAACTCCAAGCAAATCATCAAGTTCTATTGGCTTGCCATTTTGATGATCTTGCAGCATTGAAGTTCTAAAGCTATACCACTCGGGAGTATCTGTTCTTGCGATATGTTTTTGATCTACATCATCAGCCAAATCATATCCAAGTGCATGAGCTACTTGTTTCACTTCTTGCATTACTCCCACAATCACTTCTCTTATTTCTGGTTTCTCTAATAACTGCCCGACTGTCATTTGATACAAAACACTAGTCGGATTAAAACCAGCATTCCAAACTAATTTAGACCAAAGCTCTTGGTAAATATTCTCGCTAATGCGTGTATTGATTCCAGCAGCACGCAAAAGCTCCATTATTCGATCAAGCCTCTCACTTGAAGATCCATCAAGCTCACCAAGAACTAGACTATATTTGCCCTTATTAATATAACGACCTGGCTCTAGAACTTCTGCTGCAATATTTGTTAACGCTCCAATTGTTCGCTCCTTACCAAGCACTGAAGCAATCCGCTCTTCATTCTCCACACCGTTTTGGATAGACACAACCGCCATCCTCAGGAGCGAAGCAACGTTCGGGTCACCCAACAAAGACTGGCAAGCCTCAAGTGTATCCTTAGATTTCACACAAAGCAAAACTACTACTTGTTCATCAGTCTCAAAACCAATCTCACTAAAATCCTCAAAGCAATTTAAATTACTAATTTTGATTTCTTCATCACCATCAATCAATGTCGCGCCTTCACGCAAAGCCTCAAGTGTTTTGCCGCGTGCAATAAAACTCAAACGATAAACATCTGGCTTCTCCTGCAGATACTTTGCTAAACGTAAACCATAAAAGCCACCAACGGCCCCCATTCCCAGTACTACAAAATGTGTTTTAGTTTTTGACATCGATTAACACTAATTGGCTCCATAATAACATGTCACAGCCCCGTCTTAAAAACGATGGCTCATACCAAAACTAATTCCAATATCAGCAGCAGATTCATTCAATCCGTAGAAATTAGTAAAATCAATCCCGGTATCATCGGATAATAAATAAGTAAAACCATAAGCAAGTCCTAGAGGATTTCCAGCATCACCAGTCATAGACCAAGTACCAAAAACTTCTGCTAAGGCACTGAGTTTTGCGTTTAACTCATAATTCAAATCAAAAACATAAGGCAGATAGCTATCTGTATGTCCTTGATGGTTATCAAAATTTAAACTCAAGTTAGTCAAAAATTTGAGCTTCTCTTTCAATTCTTTATTAATCAGGAATTTATAGAAATGCGCAAAATTACCATCAAGCGGAATTGCAACATGAGAAATCAAATCAAGACTTGGTAGATGTCGCTGCTCTTTAAGCAAATTGACTTTAAAGCCAGGTGCAATATGATTAAAGTTCAAGCCATCATCGACAAACTCTAAGCCACTACCTAAAAACCGCAACTCAAATCTATCTTGAATTAAACCATAACGAAACAGACTAGTACCAAGAGTATAACTAGATTGATTTGTATTCGTATAATCAAGTAAACCAAATTCAAGTTGCAAAGACTTTGGTCGAACAATCCCTGGAGAATCAGAAATACCACCACGCTCAAAACTAATTGGCTCAGCGCCAATAGCTAAAGAATTAGTTACACAAAATAAAACAAATAATAGCCGAACAAGGTTCATTTAATGGGCTAAGTCTAACATCATTGGTCAAATTTGTTAAAATAATTCAATGAGCAATTACCAAGAACTATTAAATCAAGAATTTTTTGGAAACACAATTGAACAATATTTATATGCGATCGGAATCTTTATTGGGCTACTGATTCTATTTAGAATCTTTCGCAAAATTATTCTAGGCAGATTACGCAAAATAGCTGCTGCAACCCCAACCCACTTCGATGACACATTAGTTGAGATTTTGGATGCTATACATCCACGGTTTTATGATCTTACCGCTCTCTATTTTGCAAGCCATTCTTTGATCTTGGCTCAGTTTCTTAACAAGGGTATTCGTGGAATTTTCTTGGGGCTTTTTATGATCCAACTCATTAATGCTTCGCAAAAAATCCTTGAATATTTCTTAATCAAGGCACTCAAAAACAATCAAACGAATGAAGCTGACCAAATGGTATTTAGTGGTCTTAGTCTCTTTATCAAGATTGGTCTCTGGGCAGTTGGTATTTTACTATTCCTCTCAAACATGGGAGTGAATGTCACTTCATTAACTGCAAGTATGGGTATTGGTGGTATTGCCATTGCTCTTGCTGTACAAAATATACTCGGTGATATTTTCAGTTCTTTCTCTATCTATTTTGACAAACCTTTTGCTGTTGGTGATTTCATAACAGTCGGGGAGCACATGGGTACAGTTAAAAAGATCGGTATGAAAAGCACACGCCTGGAAGCACTTCAGGGAGAAGAGATTGTAATTTCCAACAAAGAACTAACAAGTGCTCGCGTGCAAAATTTCAAAAAAATGAATAAGCGCCGTATTCCCTTTACCATCGGTGTCACTTACGAGACTAGCTTAGATAAATGCAAACAGATTCCTGAAATCATCAAAACAATTTTCTCAGAAGTTGATAACGCTGATTTAGACAGAGTCAACTTCAAAGAGTTTGCAGCTTATAGTCTCAATTTTGAAATCGTCTACTATCACCTTTCTGGTGACTATATTGAATATATGCGTATTCGCGAAATCATCAATCTAAAAATCAAAGAAGAGTTTGAAAAAGCTAGTATTGATATGGCTTTCCCTACTCAGACTGTGATTGTTGAGAAAACATAAGAAACCCAAATCTCCTCTACATAATATGCGATTGTTTAATTAATGGCAATTGTTGTCTTTAATACCAGCGTCCCAATACGATCAGTGTTTAATCTTAGAAGACATGAAGTCCAGGCAAGAGAACTCAGTGAAAAAGAAAATCAGTATAGGACACAAATTCATGCAACAGTCTGCGGTGATAGACCAAATAGTTTTACAGACATCTGCACTAAACTAATTCGAACCACAAACAATATCTTAGGATCATCCTACCAAGTAACTAGTTCTCAAGCTCCTGCTCAAAACTATCATGGACCAATCCCAATCTTAATTTGTGAATATGATTCTCATAATTCAAGGACAGAATCTATACATAGAAAACTAAGTCATTGGCTAGACGCTTGTTACGTATCAATCTTCAATAGTGTCGTAGTGAATGATTCCAATTTTCAAACAACCCAATCAATAGACTCTCTCAGTAAACCAACAATTTTACCACTTGCAAATTTTTTGGATTATATCGACTATCTCATTATCGACACACTTGCAGAAAGAACCAAACAAGCCTGTAAGCCTCTTGATCAAGACGATACAAAACCAGCATCCAAATTAGATCAGAACACCAGATTACTTGCAAATTACATTAATCCCCAAAAGGATTCTGCTCTCAATTACAAAAAGAGAGTGGAATTAATTCGGAACTCAAACAGAAGACTCATCCACCTATTACTAAAACAAAATCCCAATCTCAAATCCGCTCTAGACTTCCACAGAGTCATAGCAAAGGCTTATGAATTTCAGTATCTCGGTCTAGTTCATATTGAACAAACAAACGAAAAGGATAAAGAACAAACCACCAGAGTAGTTGATGCTATCAACGCTGCCATCACAAAGATCTACCAAGCCAAGCTCGATGCCAAGACCAATCCAAAACAAGCTCTATATTTCCCACTCAATATCAATCCGTCTCAAAGAGAGTCTCTATGCCAAGACTTGACTACTCAAGGACTTCCTTATTTAGTTATTCATAAAAGACCTATCTAGGCCTAATCCCAGAAATAGCCTCTTCAAGTTCCAGACTACTTGGACGATTATAACTATGAATAGAACGGCGAGCTATCTCAACAGCTGCCATTGGTTCAGCTCCACCTAAATAAGTGATAAGCCCTTCTTTAAGACATTGAAAATATTGAGCTTCATCTTCACCAAGATATTCAATATGTTGTGCAATTGGTTGGCAATAACCATAAGCTGTAAAAATTCCGAGTAGTGTACCCGTCAATGCAGCTGATACTTTGTGTCCTAGCTCTGCAGGAGGACCATCAATATGAGCCATCGCAATAATTACACCAAGAACCGCAGCCACAATACCAACCGCTGGCATCGCATCCGCAACTCTATTAAGAGCGCCCGGTGCAATATGTGCTTCAGCATGATGCGCATCAAGCTCAACGTTCATTGCTTGTTCAACATCTTCTGGTTTTGAATTATAGTTAATGACTAACTTAAGTGAGTCACAGTAAAAATCAAGTGCGTGATGATTACCCAAAAAACTTGGATATTTCGAAAAAATAGAACTAGCTTCAGGGTTAGAAACATCTTTCTCTAAACTCAATAAGCCACTACGTTTAAGGTTAACAAAACTTTCGTACATTACTTTAAGAGCATCTGTATAAGTATCTTTTTCGTATTTAGAAGCAACAAAAGGACCGCTCATATAAGTACCAATATGCTTCAAAATTTTACTTGGCATCATAGCCAAAAAGATAAACGAACCAGAACCAAAAACAATTATATACTCTTGCCAAACAGAATAAATAGCATGAATCGGACCGCCCTCGAGCATGAAGCCACCGAAAACGCAGACCGAAACCAGCACTAAAAAAACAATGGTCATCATAACGTTGTTCTATCCTTGAATATCTGCAATTTTCCCCGCCTCAAACTTATTGGTCCCCTTTCCTGAATACGTCGCCGGCTTAGAACCATTGAGTGATGATGTAAAGATTTTAATCATATGATTTATATAATTAGATGACTGCTTCATAAGCGCCATATTGTTCTCAGTAAATTTTTTACACTGAGTAAGAACTTCTTTAAGACTAGCAGCTTTGGCAGTAAGCTCTTTTTGGTCTGCTTTGTCCAATTGAGGAACTAATTCACTCAATTGAATAGATGCTGGGAAACCTTGCTCACGTAAGAATTCAACACGAGCTGCTTCAAGAGCAAGTACCTTTGTTGACAAACCTTTTTCCTGATCAGTAATTAACTCAAGTGCATCGATATCATTTTCAATCAACGCTGTCTTTTTTTGAGTAGCAAGATCCAAGTAGTTTGTATAAACCTCAGTCTCTTTATCTAAAATATCTAATAAATGCTTCATAACAATCCTAAGTAACTAAAAACTCTCCATAACCATCCGCAAGTAAAGAATCCGCAATATCCGTTCCTTGATATGCTGCATTTAATTCACCAGCCAAAAATTGCTGACGTAATTCTGCGACCATCTTAGCTCTTGCTTGGTTTCCTGCTGCTCTAACTTCTGCTTTTACAGCATTAAAAACATCAGCCTGTGCTTGATCTAATCCTGGTGGCTCTATAGTAGATTGAGTCTTAGCTGCTTCTTTCGAACTTGACTTATTACCATAAAGCAAGATTTGCTCCATTGCATTGGTAGATTCATTTGAATTAATACCTTTGATATCCATAAATTGGGTCTCTTAATATATATATTCCCGCTATGTATGGCCAAGCTAGATAGGCCAAAAGGACTATTTAATAGCTCAGCTAGGCTATTTGTATTACGGATTAGCTAAATAAGGGTTAATATGCTGCTTTTGTCAGTGAATTTTCAACAATCTCTGGATTAAAGTACTACCTGGTAGCATTTTAGCTACTGTATTTAAGAAGGGTTTTGCCTTTTCAGGCATATCCAAAGCAAAATAAGCCATAGCCGACTTAAAATGAACCCCAGTATCATGTACAAATTTGCTTTTGGCTTCTTCTAAAAGGACAAGCGCTGTTTGATATTCTTTACGTGCTAAATACGCTGAACCAATATCTTTAAGCGTTTCTGGATAAACCTGAATGAGATCATTACGATGTCGCAAAAATTTATCAAAATAGTCCTTAAGATCGTAAGTCAAAAAATAACCAATCGTAGCTTCTGTGTACAATCTAAAAGTCAAGTAACCAGGACTAGCAATCGACAGCTTGTCATCACTTTGTAAAAACGCAATCAAAAACTCTCCCCACTTACGCGCTGGTGAATACTCCGCTTCTTTATATAGGCGAGTAGCACGTTCAAGATCCCGATTCAATATCGCCGCATAAGCCGCTTGACTATAGAGTTCTAGTTCTTCAAAAATCACACTAGCTTCTTGCGCTTGTTTCAATTCAAGCAAACAACGCGCCTTGAGTTCCTTAATTTTGTACAAATCTGCTTGATGTAGATCTTGTTCTAATTTGAGACAAGCATTGAGTGCAGCAGCAAAGTCTGCCTCTCTAAAATATTTGAGAGCTTGCTCTAAGGACATAGTCCTATTATAAGCCATCATTACGAAGATTCAGGAAGAATGGACAACCTTGGTCAACAGTACAGGAACTAAAGCCCCGCAGGGCAGCCTAACGTGGCAATCCAGTAGAAGTTTTTTGATTAACACTAGGCTCACGCAAATAATAAGGCTGGAGTTCTGTATATTTAATTGACTGGAGTTCTGGATGAGTCTGTATGTAGTCAATTATCAACTCAGCTGTGCTAGTCTCGGCCAAATCTAGCAAATCATAGCCCAAGGTCTCAAATGAAAACAAATTTGTCTCTGGATTATTATAATCATTATCTAAAGACAAAAAATAATCATTCTTGCCAGCATGCATCAAGACTGGATCTTGGGGGCTCAACTTGAATTTATGACGCAGTAAATCGAAATTGTTGACAGTTATAATTGGCAGATCCAATTGTGCAGCCATAGTTTTGACAATAGTGAGAGCCGTGCGAATCCCAGTAAATGAACCAGGTCCCACTGAGCAAGCAAGAAGCTCCAGTTCTTGGGGCTTGATACCGGCTCCCTCAAAGGCTTGAACCAAAGCAGGCATCAATTGTGATGATTTGTTTTGGGCACTAAGACTAAATAGAAATTTATTAGTTTCAGTATTAAATAAAGCAATTGATTGCTGTTTGCGACTTGAATCTAGGGCTAGGACTAACATCTGCTTTGTGATTATAACTTACACGATTTGCATATATCTCAGCCATGTTCTAGAATATACACTTATGTCCATTCAAGAAATTCTTAATCTCGTTCAATTACTAGCTTTGGTGATAATCAGTGGCGGCACTCTAGTTATCGGCGCATTAGTTGCACCAACTCTCTTTGCTAATCTCTGTCGAGAAGAAGCGAGCACTATCATGATTACGACTTTCGGCAAATTCGATTGCTGGATCAAATTCTCAGCACTTGCACTTGCTCTTGCCAAATTCGCTGAATTGATTTTCATACACAGTTTCAACTTCACTATAGAAACCGGTACAGGAGAGGCAATGACCAAAGTCATGAATGGAGATTTAATTAATTCAATACTCTTGGTAATTGCGATCACAGCTATCAGTCTCTATATCGCTTTTAAATTATCACCAGCAATAATTCAATCTTTTGAAGATGATTCAAATGAATTTAGAAGCCTTCACAAACAAAGTGAAATTATGCACCGTATTAATTTCCTGCTTAGTCTCTTGTTACTCACCTACTTTATATAGTTCAATAGACCTGTTTCGAAACAGATCTATTGCCTTGCGAGCGTCACATACAAGATAAATTCAAGAACCACTTGCCATCCATACATCTATATGCTACTATATAAGTAAGGGTCTTCTCGGTGAGACTCTCTCAAATAGGAGCAACAAATGGCCACACAATTATCCCCCAAACAAGAAGAAACAGCTGAAGTTATATACCAACTCACTAATCAATTCCATTATCCTCCAACCCTCGACGAGATCGCTGCACAAATGGGCATCACCAAGGGCACCCTCCAGTACCATATGACAGCACTTCGCAAGAAATTAGCTGTCACGTGGAACACTGGGTCAGCACGTTCAGTACAAATCTCAGATCAAGAAGTATTAGGACATTGCAGAGCAAAATTCCCAGAAATAAGCAAAGCTGATAAATTCAACGGCAACTTTGATTCTCGTTCTATTGAAGCTGGCGCTCCTGAGTTTAGTGTTGTACGTAGCCAGATTCCGATACTTGGCAAGATCGCCGCTGGAGCGCCGCTTGACGTTATGGAAAAAGCAAATGACTTTCTTGAGCTTGATACTTATTTTTCAGAAGGTTGCTACGCGCTCAGAGTCAAAGGTCAAAGCATGATAGATGCTTTAATCTCTGATGGTGACTTGGTACTTATTGAACCTAGAGACTCTGCTCACAATGGCGAGATTGTAGTTGCTCTAATTAATGATGAAGCTGCTACCCTCAAGCGTTATTACAAAGAAGATGGCAGAATAAGATTGCAACCAGAAAATCCAACAATGGAACCTATATACATTGATCCCAAATTAGACGATATCAAGATTCAAGGAGTGGTTAAAGGTGTTGTCAGGAAAACCTAAGTCCGACAAAACACTAGACCTGTATCTTCGCAACGCTGTTTCGAAGATACAGGTCGCTCAAAAGGTAGCAACCATACGGAACGCAGGTCTTGATCCTCTAGGAGCGTGTAACCCAGCCCATATTTATTAACTGAGATCTTTATATTTAGTAATTTGGGCTGGATGACAAGCTCCTAGAGAATTTCGACTTTCAGAACAAGTCTATTGATACAATAGAGTCATGGGACCACTAATCGATATCGCCTATGTAATCCCGGCAACAGTAGCAATAGGCTACTTCGTTGGCACTTGGCTTGAGAACAACCGTGAAGGCGATTATTTAGTTAACTCTATTCTTATTGCAGCAGCTTGTGGCTTAATACTGAGTATTGTCAAAATCAAACGCTATGTTGATCATATGAATAACTCACAAAAAAAGACAAAATCTAATCCCCAATCTGACATCTGCTCCACAGAGTCAGAAGCTCTTATCAAGGACCCGACTTAAAACTTCGTTTTAGCGTGTCCGTGAACAAACCTGCGCAAGACTCAAAAAAAGATAGTTCCACCAAACAGTCTAATACTTGATTATGCAAAATACTAATCATATCCCGACCTTGTTCATCCTTTACAAATAATCCAGGGCAACCAATAGTAGGCTGATCCACTCTGAGCCTGCCTTTGGCTTCTAGTTTACTAATCTCTACTTTAATCAAAGTCTTGACCTTGGTGCTTAAACACAAAACTAAATCATCCTCAAAATCAAAACACTCCGTATCAAAAAGATGCAACTTCGGGCTCAGTCCAGCATTGGTTTTACTGGTTGCAAAAATAAAAGCCCTAAAAACATCAAAATGGAACCTACTCAATTGATAACCAAGCACAAGAATATTGCCGGCAGCTTTGCGGTAATCTGCTGGGTCAATCTCGCGCGAGTATTTTTGCTTGTAGAGCTTCGGTATAAAAGCAATTGTCGAGAGGTAATAAAAAAACGCATTGCTAATTGCAAAAGCCATATGTTCTTTTTCAAAACCAGGGTTATAACAAAACTCAGAATGCTCTTCTTCAGCCTGATCCAATAGAGCCCAATAGACTTGCCAAAATCTTTCGTCAGTTTGTTTAATATACTGAGTCACCATTTCAAGAGCCAATCTGTTCAAACTCTCATCAGCACGTTCACTCAAAACAAAACCAGCACAATCAATCTTGACCAAAGGCAAAACTTCCTGCAAAGCCTTTGTCAATAATCCAAATCTTAGTTTTTTGATGTCCATTCTGCTAAAGCAGGCTCCCAATACTCTTTTAAAACCATTGCCATATATTTTCCAATGATTTCAGACAATGGTCTAAAAAGATTGGTTTGACTACAAATCTCTCCAAAATCAAATACTTCTTGTTCACAATTAAAAAAGTTGTCAGTCATTTCTCGTAAATCATCAGTTAATTTACGATAAGCAAGAGGTGCTAGCTCAAACAATTTTGCTAAACTATTTTGATTAGTAATTCTTAGAGAGCTCCCAGTCATCGAACGAGCAAGTGTTTTAGCTATAGGAATTAAAACCATATCTTGCAAAAAAACTGAACTAGCATAGTTCAATGGTTCTATAGCTTTGGTAATATCAGGCAAATCTTCTACAAGACCCTTACGAAGAATATAATCAACGTTCTCACACCAACCACAATCACCTTTGGCAAGAGACCTATTAAGGTCTCTTGGATCAAAACTCATGACTGCTGCTTCTAGCCTCTCTCTCCCTAATTCCAAAGCCTGATTATCAGCGGAAAGCAGAGGACCAGCTTGAATTGTGGAAACTAAGCTCATCTATCAATACAAGATAGCATTTATCGTTTCATCCTGTCGTTAAACAATGCCTGCAATTTAACCCGTTGCTCATCGGCTTTGGGGGCAATGATAGGCTCAGCAATGTCACCAGCGAGGCAGTACTGAGTAACGAATATCTCCAAATCTTTCTTTGCCTTTTCCAGATCCAAATCATAGTTCCATGCAAGAGACCACATCAAAAACCAAACCTCTTTAGAGAAGTCATTAAAATCATCAAGATGATCTTCTTTATTTTTAATGAAATCATGATCTGAATTTTCAGAAAGTTCCAAAAATTTATATGACAGAGCTTCAAAACGATCCCTATATGGTTCCAAATCTTCTTTATAGCTATCTAAGAGCTTCCGATCTTCAGTACCGAGACTATTAACTGAACCAGTAAGAAAACTAAGCACACTACGTAATGACCGTCTCGTTTGAGCTTCAGTAAGCGAAGGATTATATATCAACTTGCAAACCTTATGAGCAAAATAGAGAATCTGTCTCTCACCAAGATTGGCTTCATTAAGATTGTAATTAGCCTCTAACTCTTTTTTTATTCGTGAAACCATCCTAACTCTTTGAACAAAAGCATGATCCTGCTGAGCTCTAGGCACAACGGAACTAATAGTCGCTTTGCCAAGCTCGGTTCCGATCAAAGCAAGTGGACTAGGCGCAGCAAGACTCAGAGCAACTTTACTTGCTCCATCCCTAACTTTACGTAAAAAATCTCTTCTATTATCAATAGGATTTCAATCAAACGGCATTGTCTGACCTCCATCGAGAAGCATAGCAAGATTTTCTTAATAATTCAACGTAATACATATCTTTTCTTCAAAAAATCCCAAGATTTGCCGCCAATTTTCGATGCTAAAATTTGGGCTATGGCAACAGCAGAAAAAACAGCACTAGGTAAAATCGTTCAAGTTATTGGGCCAGTTATAGATGTGGAGTTTCCGTCAGGGCACTTACCAAAAATCCTTAACGCACTGAAGGTTCAATGTAAAAATCCAGCTGGACAAGAAATTAATCTAGTTGCAGAAGTTCAACTTATTCTTGGCGACAACAGAGTTCGTTCAATTGCAATGAGTTCTACTGAAGGACTGACTCGTGGAATGGCTGTTAGCGATACAGGAGCTCCAATTTCTGTTCCTGTTGGTGAAGCTACGCTCGGCAGAATCATGAATGTACTTGGCGAACCAGTTGACGAAGCTGGCGAAATCAAAGTCAAAAAACACAGTTCTATTCACCGTGACCCGCCTCCACTTTCTGAACAAAACACTGATATTACAGTTTTTGAAACTGGAATCAAAGTTATTGACTTACTTACACCTTACGTTAAGGGTGGCAAGATCGGACTCTTTGGCGGGGCTGGTGTTGGCAAGACCGTTTTGATTATGGAATTGATTAACAACATTGCAAAAGCTCACGATGGTATTTCTGTTTTCTCTGGAGTTGGTGAACGTACTCGTGAAGGTAACGACCTTTGGGAAGAGATGAAAGAATCTGGCGTTATCGACAAAGTGGCTCTAGTTTACGGACAGATGAATGAGCCTCCTGGAGCGCGTATGCGTGTTGCTCTTACTGGTCTTACTATGGCTGAGCATTTTCGTGATGAAGAAGGTAAAGATACGCTTCTTTTCGTTGACAATATTTTCCGTTTCACGCAAGCTGGTTCTGAAGTATCCGCTCTTCTTGGACGTATGCCTTCAGCGGTTGGTTATCAGCCAACTCTAGCTAACGAGATGGGTCAACTTCAAGAAAGAATCACTTCAACTCACAAAGGTTCGATCACTTCAGTGCAAGCTGTTTACGTTCCTGCCGATGACTTAACTGATCCGGCTCCCGCAACTACATTTGCTCACTTGGACGCTACTACAGTTCTTTCAAGACAAATTGCTGAGCTTGGAATTTATCCAGCAGTAGATCCTCTTGACTCAACTTCAGCAGCACTTAAGGCTGACATTGTTGGTGAAGAGCATTACGACATTGCTCGCAAAGTACAAAACATCTTGCAAAAATACAAAGAGCTTCAAGACATTATTGCAATTCTTGGTATGGATGAATTAACAGACGAAGACAAAGCTATCGTTTACCGTGCTCGTAAGATCCAGAAGTTCTTATCACAGCCGTTTCACGTAGCAGAGGTGTTCACTGGTTCACCTGGTAAGTACGTCAAACTTGAAGACACTATCAAATCATTCAAAGGTATTCTTGAAGGTAAGTACGATCATCTTCCTGAGCAAGCATTCTATATGGTTGCAAGTATTGAAGAAGCTATTGAGAAAGCTGAGAAGATGAAGACTAAGGCTTAGTTCTAGAATAAGCTATAATCTTATCTTATGAGCATGCTTCTCCAAGCAGCTAATAACTTACATGATGGTCTTTATTCCAGAGAGACTGTTTCAAGCCGTTCTAAATTAGAACCTTTAGTAGTAAAAGCAGAAACTACTCTTAGTCCTAAAGAAGATGGAGCTGTAAATCAATTTTTTACCAAGCATTTCCCCAAATACGGCTATTGGATCTCGTCAACAATGCATGCAATCACCGGACTAAATTGCCTGAAGAATTTCTTACCAAAACCTCTCACTGATTTTCTCAACACCAATACAGTCAGAGTCTCCAAAGCTGTAACTTCTATTCGTTATGCTCACCTAGCTGTTGAAGCCCTCAAGAATAACAAGGTCATTGATTTTATCGCTAGAGCACTCGACCCTCTCTTTGTACCTTGGATGAAATTGGAAGACATTCATCTAGCCAGGGGTATGAGTGCTGGAATGACTTTGCTTGACTTCACCCAAAATCACTTGGTAGGTGACAGGGTCATGAGCAAAGCTGATAACTTCTTTAAAAATATTAAAGCCGGCACCAAGATACTTGAAGAGATTATCCAGGGTGGTCTCGGTAAAAATAGAAAGATTTTTGTTGGAAGTGATAAAGACCAAGGACATACCATGGCTGTCTTTGGACATACTATCTTTGTTGGTTCCTTACTTGGTGTGATCTTCGGCGCCAACAAACGTAACTTCATGAACAAGCTAGGCGGACTGATTCGCAATATTGGTGGCTTTGCTGGTGATATTACAATGATTCAGCATCAAGATCCAGACATGAAAAAAGCCGGTATCTTCTACGCCGTCAATGCAGTGCTAGACGCCTTGCAACGCTTCCTACCACAAGAAATCATTGATCCAATTAATCACTTCAACATGATACTAAACAATATTGGTACCTATTTTTATGGACAGATTTCTCAAAATAGAAATGAGAATGTCTTGGTAGATTTTGCTTGATTTAAAAAATGTTAAAAACTAAAAGACTTGTTCCTGACTAAGTCAAATCAAGACAAAACGTTATAATCAATAGTGACAGAAATATGGCAACAATCACCTGGCAGCAAATACAAAATAGATTTATTAACCAAGCTCAAAGCTCAACAACAGAGCTAGATCAATTATTTACCAAAATCAGAAATCAACAAAGCCTAAATCAAAACTTCAATGACGGTTTTGCCGCTCGTATTAATTTCCACTATCAAGCTAATCAGAGCTTGGTATTAAGGCTTGAAGCTAAATCTGCAAAAACATTAATTGATGCAAGATACTCAAAAACTTCCATTGATGCAAAAAAAGCCAATGACGGTTCCAATAACTGGTCAGTCACAATCAAAGTTGTAGATGCTACTGGCATAGAACCCAAATCACATGAGACATCTACAAAGTTCACTGAAGACCAGCTCTTGGAATTACTCCAAGCAAAATTAGTTCATTACGCATATCAAGATAAGACACTGCTAGTAACCAAGCTTGTCGACAAGGTAGTAAGCAAAGCTAAATCACTCAAGATGGTAGAAGAGAATGATAATCACACATGGGCAGCTATTGACCCAGTGATTGCAGCCAAACTTGCTAAACCACTATGTGAATTCCAGCAATTTACTGATCTGCTGGAATTCATGAATGAAATAATTACATTCAAAGCTATCGAGCAAGGATCTAAAAAGATAGGGCTTAAAGAATTAGTACGGTCAGCAGTTGTATCTTTGTATAAGTCACTCGAACAACTACAAGCTGATTCACCAGAAACAAAACATTAGTTAGCTTCTTGATAGCCGCAAAGCCTAAAGCCATAGTTTTTAATAAAAGCAGATATACCTGGCTCGTGCACTGGATCTTGCGCTACTTTGATTTGATATATTTCTGGTATATCTATTAATTTATAATCTTCGTAGTCTGCAATTGCAGCATCAACAACGGTATTCAAATCATCAGAAATATCTGCCAAGGAATGACCTAAGATCACTGGTGCACCTGGCTGCACTTGTCCCATGATCAAATACATTGACTCACCAGGACTCGCTGTTTCACTGCATTTTTGCATATAACAATCACAAGGCTCCAAGTCTTCCAAAGCATCCG
This sequence comes from Cyanobacteriota bacterium, assembly GCA_027618255.1. Classification (NCBI taxonomy): domain Bacteria; kingdom Bacillati; phylum Cyanobacteriota; species Cyanobacteriota bacterium. Next base: position 25,690 of record JAQCFG010000012.1, on the reverse strand, counting down.
GTATCCAACCTTGGTGAAAAGACAATGTTCTTCCTTCTATAATCTCTTCTCCAGGATAAGCCCAATCAAAACTCACGCCATCAGCACATGCTTGTATATTCGTTGCAGCAAGTGCTTTGAGTTCATATAGTATCAGCAGCTCTCTGGGAATATCAAAGAAAGCCTCATCTGTAATCCAAAAACACTCTGCTCGCCTAGTTTCCAAAGTAGAGGCAAAAGTCTCGTCATACTGTTCAATAATTTTGTCTTTCAAATCATCTAAAGACATCTCAAAACAATCCTTGTATGCCTCTAAATTAATCGAATTACAATCGAATGCTTCTATTTTAGTTGCATTACTAATCAATAAAGCACTAGAAACATCAGCACCAAAACAACCATACCTCAAAAAGAAATCATCACTACCAGGATTAATCTGCTTGCGGTATTGCATCAAATAATTAGCATATGCCGGTTTTAACAAACCATTAGTTATAACCGGTTCTTGCTCTAATAATTTCATTTCAGTTGGAATATCAGACTCAAACCATTGATCAAGCCATGAGCACATATCAGGAAAAAATCCTTGCTTCGTATCTGCTTGCGCAACTTGGTATACAGTCTCATCTTGCTTCTTTGGATCGGCATTGAGTCTTTTCATACTCAAACGAGTATCATCATGCGTCCCATGAATATCAAAGAAGTATTTTTCACCAGCGAAGATAAGTGGTGAACCATAAGAATTTAACATCGAGCCATTTTTAAGAATACGTGCAATCTTAGATTCACCGAGACCTTTTTGCTCAGGCGACTTTCTCTCCAAAGAATAACGTGTTAAGCCAATTACCATAATGTGTTATCTTAACACATTGCCACTAAAACTGGTTCAAAAACCGCTGATCCCCATTAACCCTAACTCAAAGATACCTCAACAAACCAGGCAAAAACTCCTGAACCGGAATCACTTGAATCCCTTGATACTCTTGCTTAGCACTACCTAAATACAAAAGCATCAACTCCGCTTCTGGATAGTCCTTTTTAAAAGCCTTAAGCCCAGTAAAATCCTTAGGGTGGAATTTACTTGAGTGTTTAACTTCTATCGCTAGTAACTTCTTTGCTCCAAGCACAACAAAATCTACTTCTGTGCCATTAGTGGTACGCCAGTAAAATATTTGATAACCAAGTTTATTGTATTCATTAACAGCAAGCAGATCTTGCAAGACCAAAGTCTCCAAGCCAGCTCCATGCAACTCAGAAACAGAATCCAAAATACTTTTGGGTCTAAGATGATAATAAATACCAGCATCAAAAAAATAAAACTTGGGGTGAGCTACTAAACGCCTCTTGGCGCGCTTAGTAAAAACTGGCAAGCGATATGAAACTAGCATATCCTCAATTAAATCAAAATAGCCAGCAACCGTATTAGCTTTGACAGAAGCATCACGTGCAATCGCACTGATATTAAGGGTAGAACCTTGTGAGAAGCTTGCAGCTTCCAAGAAACGAGAAAACGCAGCAAGATCTCTTGCAAGCCCTTCCTGCATTACTTCTTCTTTAAGGTAGGTTTTGATATAGGAATTCAAATAATCTGTTTTATTTAAATCCAGTTTGTCATAAATACTAGGCATATGTCCAAACTCTAATGAATGAGCAAGATCAAACTGACAGCCAAGTTCAATCGCTGTCAGAGGAAATAATTTATAAGTTAAAGCTCGTCCAGCAAGTAAATTCACTCCTTCTCGTTTGAGCTTACGAGCACTAGAGCCAGTAAGAACAAATTTGCGAGAATCTTGTTCAATTAATTTATGAACCTCATCAAGTAGCTCAGGAAGCTTTTGTATCTCATCAATTACAATCCATTGATTAAGATCTTGACTAAGATACCTTCTCAATCTTGATAGATCTACCTCCAAATCAAAACGTATTTGACTATCCAGGAGATCAATGTACAAGGCTCCTGGCAGCTGCCTTGATAACCAGTAGCTCTTACCTACCCCTCTAGGGCCAAACAAAAATATACTTTGAGAGCCCTCTAATGGTAGCTTGAGTGATCTTTCTATCATCTAATATGAATTATACCCTATTTACCACAATGCTAATATGAAATTACATGCATTTTTCATATTAGTACCGATAAATTACATAAATACTAAAACTGATTCAAAAATCTTTGATCCCCATTAAACATAAATCTAATATCATTAATCTTGTATTTAAGCATCGCAAATCTATCTATTCCAAGACCAGCTGCAAAACCAGAATACTTCTCTGGATCTATTCCTGCCATCTCAAGAACCTTAGGATCAACCATACCGCAACCCATTAGCTCTAGCCAACCGCGGTTACCGCAAGTAGTGCAGCCATTGCCCTTACAAAAAACACACTGGGCATCAAGCTCAGCAGACGGCTCAGTAAACGGGAAAAAATCCGGACGGAATCTTGTCGGCAGCTCCTCTCCAAAAAACTGCTTGAGAAATTCATTAAGCACCCATTTCATATTACCAAAATTGACATTCTCTTCAATCATCATTACTTCAAGTTGATGAAAGAAGGGCATCTTGCGCGCGTTGACTTCTTCATTACGATAGACTCTGCCATGCCCAATAATTCTAAATGGTGGCTTGAGTCTCTCCATGGCACGAATTTGAATAGACGAGGTATGTGATCTAAGTAAAACATCGTCTCCAAGGCTAGTATAAAAAGTATCTTGCTCATCTCTTGCCGGATGATCTTCAGGCGTGTTGAGTGCCGTGAAGTTGTAATAAGTATTCTCAATCTCAGGACCATCTACCAAAGAAAAACCCATAGTTTCAAAAATCTTGACGATGTCATTCGTTACCATCGTCAATGGATGTAAATTACCGAGCTTTGTACCCAAGCCAGGTAGACTCGGATCTATTCTTTCTTTCTCAAGTTTGGCATTAAGTTCAGCAGTTTCGATTCTAGTTTTAGCAGTCTCAAAACTTGTTTGAATTACATTAAGAGTTTGGTTAATTAACTTACCAAACTCTGGTTTCTCTTCATTGGATACATGCTTCATATTACGGCGCAAATTAACAATAGTGCTTTTGTCACCAAGGTATTTCACTCTAATATCATTGAGTGTTTTAGAATCATTTGCACGAGGAAACTCACTTGCTGCCTCTGCTTCAAGCTTGCTTAATTCTTCACGTGTATCTTTGAGGGTCAGTTCCATCGGATCAATTATAACACTCTACGTCAGCGACTGGCAGAGCCGTAGCAATGACATGGTTTCTCAAATAATTTACTCCTTGTTTAACGGCAAGTTCATTATATTCTTGTGTCAATTGATCCTGCTCCTTACCTGGTTGAGTCGCGTCGTAGCGAAGCGAAGACGGGAGAGAAGACGCATGCCACAAAGCCAAAAAACTCTTACGACTAGCTCCAATCAATATAGGCAAAGCAAACTCTTGCTTAAGCTTGGGTATCAATTCAAGAATCTCTAAGGAATGATTTAAATTTTTACCAAAACCCAAACCCGGATCCAAAATCAAACGATCTGAATCAATACCAAACTCTTGGCAAGTCATGATTGTTTGATCCCAAAACCTTTTGAGATCTTCCAGTAAGCCCATTTCATAAAAATCATCCCTAATCTCTGCAGCTTTAATACTAGGTGGCACACCGCCTTTGGAGTGCATGCTAATGAGCTTCACCTTGGGATCAACTTGCTGGGCAACTACTTTAAGTAGCTCTCGATTTTGCAAACCAGTTACGTCATTGACAAAAGCAAAATGCTTGCTGTAGTCTTGAAAGACCTTCTGGATTACGTGTGGATTACGTGAGTCCAATGACAATCGCCCGCTCAGTTCCGAGCCCTGAGCCTCGAGTAGATCAAGAAAAGGTATTAGTCTTGCTAATTCTATTTCATGGTTTATTGTGTTTGCTCCTGGACGTGTCGACTCCGCTCCAATATCTATAAAATCAGCCCCTGTCTGCCTAAGCTCTTTTGCCTTAGCAAGCGAGCAAGACGCATCAAGATTGGTCTCATTACCATCCGAGAATGAGTCTGGTGTGATATTCAAGATAGCGAATTGCATAACCACCACACTATTGTAATCTTATCCATTCCGGGTTATTACGAAATTACACTTGTAAATACAGTAAATTCCTCTGTTTACAGTGCTTTTTATATTCAAGGGATGTTTAGGATACTCAAAAAATGGGTATAAATAGAAGATAAAGGCAGATAATCATGGTATACAATCCTATTTTCGAAGAAGAAATGGGTCGCAATAAAGAACTCGATGAGCTCAAAGGCGCAATCAAACGCAGAGCTGGTTCCGAAAAAGTTTTAGATCTATGCAGCAAATTTGGCAATTTTGTCAAAGCACATCCTATATTCACCACACTTGCGTTGGGAGTATTTGGAGCGGGCTTGGCTGGCAGGAAGAATTAGTAAACAAGGGAGCCTGTAAGGCGAGCACAACCAATTAGAACAAGCAAAGCTTGTTCTAATCTATACAGCCATTACCAAAGGTAGACGCCCCCGCTGCAAAAGCCTTCCTCAAAAGATCCAACATATTCTCCGGGATATTCTTACGATCAAGAGGATTTGAATTCTCTGCTTGAGTTTTCTTTAAAATTTCTGACATCGCCAAAGCAATAGCAAGTCTTGGTACTGCAGCATCATTACGTCTGGCAATTAACAAATCACGCAAATCTGGTTGATCTTGCATCAACTCTTCAATCTTCACTAGCATGGAATCCTCTATCTGATAGTTTTTGATCAAAGCAACAAAGTTCATTGTCTCTTGCTCGGCAATGGCAAGCTTGTTAATCAAAAGATCTTCAGTCACCTTATAATTAGCATCAGTCGCCTGCTCAATTATCGAATGTGCTTTTTTATAACAAGCCTGATCTGAACTAATAATCCCTTTCTCTAATGAATCAATTACATGCTTTATCAAACGGGATTCTTGAGAATCATCCTGATCATAAAAATATTTAATACTCTCGACAAGATCAGCATTTGCCATTAATTTACCAAAGCCATAAAAACTCACATGATTACCACCCAGTAAACTAAACATCGCAGCATAAGGAATTGCACGCACATCTCCAAGTATAGAAACTATCTCTGCAGTAGTTAATTTCTCTGCTAGTAAATCAAGCTGATTATGAAACTCTGGTTTATCAAGATACTCCTTAAGCTGGGAGCCTGACCTAGAAGTTGGTCGGGAAGCGATGTTGAAAAGATCCAGGAAAACCAAAGGTGACTTAATTACATGCCTAAAATAATTTCGCAAGATCGTTTCATCACTCACTTTGTGATCATCATCAAGATCCAATCCAAAGACCTCTGACCTTAATGACAGACGCAAGGACTGCACCATCCCATTCATCAATTTCGTGAATTTAGGATCTAACACAAAACTCTTCTTGTAAAAATCTTCTAGTTTCTTGGTCGTTAATTCTTCTTGATTAAAATCTCGCTGTCTAATTGCAATATCATAAACACCACTAATAAAATCCTGCGTCGCCTGCTTCGTTCTCAAGCCTGAAGCAAGTTGCTGCGCGCCACCTCCTTGCAAAGTTCGCTCGTAATAAGCAATCGAGCCAGTGGGCTGAGTGCACTTAACAGTATCACGAAACTCCAGTCCACCACCGCGTTCCACAGGTTCCCCCCAACCATCAAAATTGATCATTTTGACTTCTTTGAGTCCAGCCGCCTTCCACAAAATCTTGTCAAAGCAGTTCTCGCCCATTAGTACATCCACCTTAGGCTTGGCACTTGGTTTGCGATCAAAAAACTCATCAAAATCTTTTACAGCAATTGCAATAACTTCTATTTCGCTTTTTTGTTCATCATCAGTAAATTCAGCGCCGCTAGCAAGCTTGCGCCAAGCATCTAATTGTTTAGAATCACCATCTAATTGATGACGCAAATAAGCATTAAAAATCTTAACGACAATGGTATCCAATTGCTTAGATCTAAACATCTCCCACTGAGAGGCTGTAAATCCATTTTGTTTGCCACTATCCGAAGGACCACGCATCTTAATAAAACGTCCATCCTGGGAGATCAAATACTGATGCCAAGCTGGATTGGTTAAAGCATCAATCGTCACCCTATAAGAATTACGCAAATCACAAATCTGCTCGGTAAGCGGCACTATTTCAAGCCGCGAGAGAGGCAACTGCTCGCGCAAGGCAGGACTAAAAGCCTTCATCGTCTTAGCAATCACGAGCACATTGAGCATATCCTCAAAACTGCTATTCATACTAATTATTTGTCGCTTGATTGCACCTAACTCAGCGAGTACAAGCAAATCAAAAGTCTGTAACAATTTATGTTTTGCCTTGTCCGTTTCAGACATAAACTGAATTGTAATTTTGTTACGCAAAACTTGATAGTTCACAATTGGCTTGTAATCAGAGAATAATCTAATTGGCTTAGCACTCTTGGTGACCGTCTCTATATCCATCACATAATTAGTTTTATTAGCTACTTGACCATCCCAAAGCGCAGTCAGGTACTTGGTTAGCTTGGCAAGAATATCAGCTCCTTGCCTAGTGTGTCCCTGCGAACCGAAGTCCCCAAAGACCTTAGCTTTGCGAATCAATATATCAATTTCTTTGGTACTAATGTTACTAGCATTGGTAACTTTGTTAGCACGAATCAATTCTAGCGGGGCAATAATATCATTCTGCACATCAAAAGACGCAAATAGTTTAACTGAATCAGAATTCATGGCATCAATTTTGAGCAACTTATCTATCAAGACCTCTATTTTAAGTACAATTCCATAATGGATCACTACTCTGTAAGCCTGATGGGGATTAACAATCAAATTATCAAACTTCTTGATTAATTCATCATAAAGTGCCTTAAAGCTATCATCAACAAAAAATGTTTTCATCGGGTATGACTTGTCATTAGTAAAATCATCACCATAATTCTGCCAAAGCTTATCAAGTTCAAGCCTGTATTTAGTCAAGAAATGAATCCGTTCTTGGAAAATAGCTCCCAAATGCTCTTCTTCGCTAACACTAGGATTACCATCAATATCTCTAGCAACCCAACTATGCAGCTTAAAGAATTTTGCACTCAACTTAAATTCTTTACCTTGTGTTTTGCAAAGCTCTCTCTCAACGGCTTGTACATTAGCAGGAATAATATCCCAGGCTTCAGCAAGATTATCCAAAAAATTGCGACTCTCATCAACTGGTCGCAATTGATCACTATTATAAGGCTTGGCTCTAACCATGTGAGAGATTGAAATGCTCAAGTCCTCAAGTAAATCTTCAACTTGTTCATCCTTAAAATCAGACCAAGACTCAGGGTCTATTCTGTAACTCATCTCCTGAATAGTTTCAACCATGGCTTTAATGTGATGAATATAATCAGGTTGAATACCAGCAGTTGGATGTGCCGTAAGCACAAGGTTGGCAGAAAATTCATCTGCTAAGATCGAAGCTAATTCTTTATCTGCTCCCTTTATCAATTCAGCAGCAAAAACCCTCTCTGGCAACAAGGCATAAGGCTTAGTCACCTCAGCACATGCAGTACTAGACTGGTTTAATAATAAATACGCCTCAATAATCCAAGCGAGCAACTTGATATAACTGGCATTGTCTTTATTAGCTTCAAGTTTACTAATGACCTTAGCGACCTGATCAAAATCACGTGCGCCAGCAAGTTCTCCTCTCAATTCAGTAATTGTCTTAATAAAAAGTTTTGCCCAAGTCTCACGCGTCTCCTGATCTTGATTAAGCTGAGTATCTTGCTTAATACGATCGGCTATCTTGTTGCCGATTATATTTCCAATGCTTCGATAAAGCACACGTATAGATGCAGGTATAGCCACTATCATATTGTACCAAGCTTTTAGTAAAGAGCCTCTTAAGTCGAAACATAGGTTCTGGTATAACCCATCTGATATAAGATTTTTTCAGCCACTTGAGCATGGCGCCTATTTTCACTAACACAAAGCTCAATCAAAGGCTTGCGACAAAATTGTTTATTTGAACTCAAACATCGATAAACTTGCTTATGAAGCTCAGGGTCCCGCCTGCTAGAATCCAAATCCACAAGAATCGTCACCATCGTTTCCCAGTCTAATGACTTATGATCTTCATGTAAATTCAAGAGCTTGCTATTCGCTAACTCTTGAATTTGTTGCGTTGATTTTTGCAAATGCAACTTGTCTAAAAATAAAGCGGGCTTTGTAACAATCGCAGCAAGTATCTCAGTCACTAACCTAATTCTTTCAGGACTAGTATCATAATCATGCCTAAAATCATCTAGCTTGGTTAATAAATCCGGTACTATTCGAGTCCCCATTGCAATTAGTGAAGCTCTAATCTGTTGGTAATGAGCTCTTAATCGATGATCTTGCAAAGCATCAAGCAATCTCTGATGGTCATTCATTAATGCAAATAAACCAAGGGCATTTACCTGACCCGCCCTTGCAGATCCCGACAATGATTTTTCTAAACGACCAACAAAAGTGCCATAACTTCCTTGACCAAAATGATCTTCAAAGTTATCGACATCCGTCCTCCCTAGATATGCAGACAAAGCATGATCGTGAAGTCTCGGATTGCAAGTCTCTAAAGCAATTTGCCTTAGTTGATCTCGATCCAAAAGACTAGTAATCAATGAATACAACGCAGTACTACAAACATCGTCAGCTGAACGCCCACCGACCATTTGCATCAAATGCTCTTTAACTGTATCCATAACAACTGGATGACTATTAGCTAAGACCCTAATTGCCATTGCAGAGCTCTGAGCAATCTCTGGCGAACTACTCATTAAATACTCATCATTAAATAAACCAAGCGCAAAATTAACAAGTCCAGGACCATCGTAATAATCATCAACATCAATTATTTTTGATAATGCAAGTATGGTGTAATCTCGAATTGCATTTTTGTCAGCAGAACCATAGAACTGCAAACGAGCTTTAAGCTGCTCAGCCAAACTCTCACTAGCCACATTCCTCCACTGCATATTAGCTAGCGCTCGCAAAGCCAATTTCACTGTTGGCGCGTCATAGCCTGCTGTCCCACTTGCATAAATTATTGTTTCCAAACAAGATAGCAATCGAGGGCTTTCCTCCAACTGAGGCAAATTTCCTAAAATATGCAGGCTCATTTCAACCAACAATTCTGAACTTTCATCATCATTATTATTACGCAAAGCCATCTGTAAAATACTCGTGACAAAGGTTTTGAGCCGCTTGGAACTGAGCAACGTTAAGTTGCTAGTCAAATCAACTTGACTAAGCAAAGTCAAAGCTCTAATACTTTTATCAAAATCCTTATTAACATTAAATCCCGACAACTCAGAGATAGCTAAATTAGCATCAATTAAAGACATCGCTTGTACTAAACGATCCTTGCTCAACTTATCTTCTGGTGCGATTCTTACCAATGTATCAAAAGCCTCACTAATAGGTTTAACCAGTAATGTCTTCACAATAGAAGCAAGCCCAGAGCTTGACTCAGCGCGTGTGAGTTTTTTGGCTAAAGGCAATTGAAACAAACGCGCAAGTATATTAGCTACTTGTAGTTTTCTGTTAGTTTCATTATCAAAACAATCCTCTCTGTGCAAAAGCATCTTATCGATTTTGAACTTAAGGCTCTTAGCATTAGCAGAGCAAAGCACATCAATCATCAAGTCACGAGTAGCGTCTGTAGTCTTAGTATCCAACAATTTAGCCACTAAAGAATCTATATCATCAACCATTGCCTGCGCAGGAGCAGCAGTCATATCGACAGGAGTCGTGCCTTGCTCATTGCGCCAAGCAACAAATCTATTAACTTGGTCTGATAATGTGATTTTATTCATATCTTCAAGTGAGACTCAATATCTTATCTTGGTTTCGTGTCTATCTCGCTATATCTCATCAAATCCATATATTTCAAAGCTAAAATCAAAAGCCTTATGAAATATACCGATATTTACCAAAATGAATACCCACAAGTCCTCCGAGAGCTAGCTAAAGAGATGCCTCTAGAGCTATATTATTATGGCAATCTTGAACTCATAAATCCAGCCAATAGTCTAAGTATAGTTGGCACTCGCAAAGTAACCAAACTCGGAAGCAATTTCTGTTCGCAATTAATCAAAGATCTCGCTCCTGCACAAACAACAATAGTAAGCGGCTTAGCCTACGGAGTAGACAGTGCAGCCCATCAAGCAGCGCTCGACAATAACTTGCCAACTATTGCAGTACTTGGTTCTGGACTTGAAGCTTTTGATTATTTTGGCAGACAAAGATTGATTTTTAATGAGATGCGCCAACGCTCCAACTGCCTGATCCTTTCAGAACATCCACCAGAATTTCCAGCACTTGGCTGGACCTTTGCCAGACGCAACCGCATCATTGCAGCACTCAGTCAAACAACTCTAGTAGTTGAAGCCCCTCTCAAAAGCGGCGCATTAATCACGGCAGATTGGGCGCTGCTGCTCAAACGCAATCTCTGGCTGCTTCCTGGCTCAGGCAAGAACTACGAAGGTAGCAACAAATTAATCCAAGAGCATCCAGCACTGGCACTACAAAATCCACAACAACTACTCCAAGACTTTGGAATCCAAAAACACAATACGAAACAAGACCCGCTACTAGATTTACTTCCAAGTAGTTTTGATTTATTGCAAGAACAATTGAAAATAGATGGTCGAGATCTATCCGTACAATTGAGCCTGCTAGAAATAGCAGGGACAATTAAAAAAGAATTGGGGAGTTATTACTTAAGCTAAATTACAGAATAGACCTGTTTCAAAACAAGTCTAATGAAGACGCTTAATTTCAACCTCACTTGAAAGGTTCAAGGAACGATCACAACAAAGCTATTGAGCTTTCCAGGTAAATTTTAGCCGAAGGTCTTAGAAAAAAGATCTTTGTATGCCTTCATACCTTCGCTTTCTGTTTCCAAATTAGTATTCATTGAAGCAAAAATAAAGACACCATGTCCAACTCTTTCTTGGCTACCATCAAGTGCCAAAGTTGCACCACTTACAAAGTCTATTACTCTCTGTGACACATCTCTTTCAAGATACTGTAAATTAACAATCACAGTCTTGCGAGTTTTAAGATGATTTACAATCTCCAAGCTATCTTCAAAAGCTCTTGGTTCTGTAACAACAATGTTCATGCTTGAATTACCAGATTGCACTAACTGCAAACGACTCGCAACTGAAGAAGTATTTGTCTCTTGCTTAGTTTCAGTAGATGAGATACCGAATTCGATAATCTCTTCTGTAGTTTTGTCTTCTTTCTTTCCTTTAATCCACGATCCAAATACTGAGTCCATAGCTTCCTTAAATCCTTTTGCTTGTGTAAACCTTCCACCTACTATACTATCGCCTTCTTGCATTTTGTCCAATTGATTTTGAACAGTTAGTTCGGGCTCGGGAATTTTATAGTCCTGTTTGACTTTGAACAATTCGTCAAAACCCTCATTGAAATTTCTTTCATTAGGTCCCATCCAGAAATCATCCATTTTAAATTGCGCCATTATATTTTACACTTCTCCCTTATTAGCCTCGTTGCCTGAAAACAGTTTCCTACCTATTCGGATCATCGTTGAACCACAGTTGACTGCCAAAAGATAATCATTTGACATTCCCATGGATAACTCAAACACGCCAAGAGGGAAGCTCTGCATCATCTCCTCTTTCAGAAGACGCATGCGCTTGTAAATTGTTTCAGAGATTTTTGAAATTTCATAAGGCCCCATGGTCATAAATCCCCTTAGCTCGATATTTTCAAACTCATAAATCTGTCTAATGGCCTCAGGGACAGTCTCAAAGCAAAATCCATTTTTGTCACCGGTGCTATTAATTTGTAAAAATATTTTTTGTTTAATTCCCAAAAACCTAGCCCGCTGATCTATCAACTGAGCGAGCTCCAGATTATGCACCGATTGAATCACTTCAAAAGCACCAACTGCTTTATTGACTTTGTTCTTTTGTAAGGGTCCCAAAAGATGCCACTGCACTTCAGGCAAATCAAGCCGCTGCTGCCTGCGCAAAGCAGGTAATACATAATTCTCCCCAAACAGTCTTTGACCCAAATTGTATGCCTCAATTACTTGCTCATCCTGGGCATATTTAGAAACTGCAACAAGCTTGACCCTGGCTGAACTAAGAGCAGAGTCGAGATCTTGGTCTATTTTGGCTAATTGATCTTTGAGTATCATGCGCAAGAAGTCAGGTCAACGCATAATGAAGACTGACAAGTTAGGATCTCATTTTAACCCGATTAAATTTTTCTAGTGATTTTCACAAGGATCGAATATACGATCATTAAATATGGTAAATTTATGTGAAACCAGATTACATAGTCTGGTCTATCAGATGGGCTTGTGGCGGAATTGGTAGACGCGCTTGACTTAGGATCAAGTGCCGCAAGGCTTTAGAGTTCGAGTCTCTACAAGCCCACCATTACAAAAGAAAGCCCCCTCTTTGAGGGGGTTTTCTTTTGTAGGGAGCTTTGGAGAAACCCATGTCAAAAAACGATTATTAATCGTTTTTTGATTCTTTTCGCGGGTCTCTGTTTCGCCTGCAAAGTATCTGTGGCGCTGCTACCGCTAAACTACAAGCCCACCATTATAAAAATAAAGGACCCCACAAGGGGTCTTTTCTTTTTATGGGGGAGTTTTATACACAACCCATGTCAAAAAAAGATTATTAATCGTTTTTTGATTCTTTTCGCGGGTCTCTGTTTCGCCTGCAGAGTATCTGTGGCGCTGCTACCGCTAAACTACAAGCTCAAAACTCATATTATCCAGTATGCACTAAAAATACTTTCTAGCCATTTACCAGAATTTACCGGACCACTACTCTATCAAGATCCCGACAATCCACAAGCATGGCAAAACAACTTTGGTAATTATTAAGCTAACCTAAAGATTCTTTGCTATAATGATCATTATGGTAGCTATAGGCGATGCAGCCCCAATCTATATCAATTCAGATCATTCTCTAATCATTGGTGGAACAGAGCTACCCTCCCCTCGCCATCCAAAAAGCATTGGTGAACTCTTTAACACAAGGCCACCAAATGAAAATCTAGTCAGGCGCTTAGTCACAATAGACAGTGACCAACCACTAGGTTTCATTACAACAAGACTAGAAAAGTATTTTCAGAGCCCTAGTCCTAACACGCAACAAGGATTGTCCAATTATATATTAATCCATGCTGGGCTTATAGGTGAAATCAAAGATAGACGTTATGGACTTGCTAATGGTACAAGCACTGACTTAATTTCGATGATGACAAACAAAGTTGCAGAAGACACTTCACTTGAAGATGTACTACAACCATTTACTCGATTACTCAACCAAGTTTTTCATATTGCCAAGCTCCCAACTGATTTACTAACCAAAAAAAGCAAAGAAGACTTAAGATCACTTGCTCATGATCTCATTGATATTCATTTTAAGACTATCAATAAATACAAAGCAATGATGAGAGAAGATTTAAAAGATGAAGGTCTTAAAATAGAACTTGCTGTATTTAAGGCATTCAACAAGAGGCTCAGCGAAGCTTTAAACTCAGTACTACAGCAGCTTCCAAGCCAGAACTTTGCTGATGCTCACAAAGCTTTTGATTCTATAATGGAAAGGAAGAGTTAGGCGGCTTCATTTCCTGGTCTATAAACATGTAATGCTTTTGGCAACACAGATCGTCCATCTGCAACGTCAGCACTAAAATCTAACAACTTTCCAGAAGCATTAATTGATTTAGCTTCTTCAATATGAGTGTCACCATCATCAATCGTAAAATGAATAATATTTCGAGAGTCCGCATAATCATCATATTTTGCAGCGTAATCAATTCTAGCTTTAACCAAAAGCTTCTCTCTCCCTGAACCACTTTCTACTAAAACAACTTCTTGGTCCACTTCTGAAGCTCCAAAACTACTAGCCTTGACTTTCGCTGGGTCTTGTCGGTATTTCGATATAAGAGTTAACTTGCCATCACCTCTTCTAATTAGAACTCCGTGACTAGTCGCTTCTTCTAAAAGCTGATGCTTAGAATCAAGAATTTTAACTGTCTTAGCTTGTGGATCATAAGACAATATGCTAATCAAACCGAGAGCTTGATTACCTGAATCTACAATCTTTCTAATCGCATCCGCACTCAAATGCTGCCCATCCAAAGCAAACTCAGCATTACTTCGCTTTACTTGAGAAGCTGGTATTGTAGGCTCGCGGAAAACTTTCATAATAAACCTATATTAACACATCACACAAGATAAAATCAACGACTGAAAACCCCTAAAGTGTCTTCAAAAACTCAACTATAGCCTCAATATCTTTCTTATTGAGTTTTTTACCTACTTGATACTCGCCCATAATTGCAACCGCATCATTCAAGCTATTGACAGAGCCATCGTGAAAATACGGATAAGTATCTTTGATATTACGTAAGATCGGCACCTTGAATTTGTGCTTATCCATTGGATCCTTAGTGGCGTTAAAGCGACCATTGTCTTCAACTGAAAGCTCACGCCCAGCAAAGTAATCCTTAGTCAAACCCATCTTCTCAAAACTAGCACCGCCAACTGCAGCGCCGTTGTGACACTTGTTGCAATTGTGTTTTTTAAATAAGTTATAACCGTGACGCGCTTGTGCAGAAATTGCATTGGTGTCACCTGCTAAATATCGGTCAAAAGTATTGCCATTAGTAATTAATGATTTTTCAAACTCGGCGATTGCATTTGCAATTTGATCTCCACTTAGATTTCTCAATTCTCTATCGCGCTTCAATTTGCCAAGCACTTGATTCCAGTTAGAGCCCATCTCCATTGGGTTGTGCACCGGTCCATGAGCTTGTGCTTCAAGATCATCAGCACGTCCATCCCAAAACTGTTTCAAATTAAAACTCGAGTTGAATACTGTTGGTGAATTAATATGACCTTTGGCTCCGTTGATCCCTGTAGAATATTGCGCTTGGTCAGTTCCTCCTTTGGCAAGATCATGACAAGAGGCGCAAGAGAGACTGTTGTCTCCTGACAAACGTGTGTCATGAAATAATTTCTTGCCGAGTGCTACTTTGCTTTCATCCAAATTCAAAGTCGCTGGATCAGGCAATGGCTTAATAGCTGTTACGCTGTATTGATCCAACCATTCACCTAGAGCTTGCTTATCCTGCGGAGTCAAAACCTTGTCCCAGTGAGCGATACGATACTGCACTGGTGGCATTGAATCATTCTTGATTACGTCAGTGAGTCTTGCAAAAATATATTTGGGAAGATCTTTATCATCCTCTATTGCAAACAGTTCTTTCTCTAAATGAAAATATTTTTTACCTTTGTCGATATCAGCCTGAATTACAGACTGCACGATAGGAAGCTTGGAGTACCATGGGTAAACAGTTTGATCAGAATGACAGTCCATGCATTTCTTTGCAAGAATTGCTTCTGCTCTTTCGCGCTGCATTGATTTTGCTCCAACTATTTGCGTGCTTAGTAAAAGAACTAATAAGCTAAGGGAAATTTTTTGCATTTCTCAAGTATACGATTTCTACATCACCCTGAGCAGTCTCGACCAGTAGTCAGATAATTTAGTTAAGGTATCTAAAAAATATAAAGAAATAATTTAGGTAATCTGCTAGAATCATCTACATCATTATGAAAACTATTAATACCAGTGTAGCCGGGGTTTGCTATGTTGGCGTTGAGCATATCCACAAAAAGGATAGCTTCAACGCTGATATGGAGAGGTTGGATAAGCTTGGGCTCAGTGAAGCCCAGGCAGATAATCCTTCAGCCCAGCAGCACTTAGCCAATCTCAAAAAACTTGGACATGGCTATGTCAATGCGGTGATGCTTTTTATTGCTGATAGATCTTTTGCAAACGCCAAGAACTTACATCGAATCACCAATGCAGTTCGTGAAGAAATTACCAGCGCACAAAGTGATTTTCCCCAGGAACCAGCTTTTGCAAGGACCTCAGTAAGACCTATAGCCAACACAGAAAAAGAAATCAAAGCAGTAGAACATGTCGGCACTATCTTCAATTCAATTTTTGCGACATTTGCAAGCTCGACCTTTTTTCCAGAATACTTGAAGCACTATGCCAAACTTGAACGTAATCACGCATCCAAACAGCTTGAAGCCTTCTAGTTAATACAGGATGGTGAGGCTAATGATCTCTTCAGATTTTCTGCAGAATTAATCTGTTAAAATCTAGGGACTATGGCAATTAGACCTGACGAAATAACTAGAATTCTTAAAGAACAAATCGCGGAATACAAAGACTCAACTCAGATTACTGAAGAGGGTTCTGTACTTAGTGTGGGTGATGGTATCGCTCGTATCTATGGTTTGCAGTCAGCGATCAACGGTGAGTTGATTGAGTTTGATGATAACGAAAAAACTCAAGCCATGGTTATTAACCTTGAGGAAGACAACGTCGGGGTGGTTTTACTTAGTAAGGGTCTTAACATCCAGGAAGGTACAGCCGTGAAATCCACTGGCCGTATTGCTTCTATTGGAGTAAGTGATGAGATACTTGGTAGAGTGGTTGACCCAACAGGCGCAGCGCTTGACTCTAAGCCAGCCATCACCGTTGACAAATTTATGCCACTTGAAAAAGTAGCACCTGGGATTATCAAACGTAAGTCGGTGCACGAGCCACTTCAAACTGGAATTACGGCAATCGATTCAATGATTCCTATTGGTCGCGGGCAACGAGAGTTGATTATTGGTGATAGACAAACTGGTAAAACTGCAATTGCAATTGATACTATTTTGAATCAAAAAAATGTACCTGAAGCTGATAGACCAATCTGTATCTATGTTTCAATCGGACAAAAGAGTAGTTCTGTAGCGCAAATCGTCAAAAGACTTGAAGAAGAAGGCGCGATGGAATACTCAGTGGTAGTTCACGCAGGTTCAACTGATACAGCTGCTCAACAGTTCTTAGCTCCATTCGCTGGTGTTTCAATCGCTGAGTACTTCCTAGAAAAAGGCAGACACGTACTTTGTATCTATGATGATTTAACCAAACATGCATGGGCTTACCGTGCGATGTCACTTCTACTTAGAAGACCTCCTGGTCGCGAGGCTTATCCTGGTGATGTGTTCTATCTACACTCGCGTCTTCTTGAGCGCGCTTGCAAGGTCAATGACGAAATGGGTGCTGGTTCAATTACCGCGCTTCCTATTATTGAAACTCAAGCTGGTGACGTTTCTGCTTATATCCCTACTAACGTAATTTCAATTACGGATGGTCAAATCTTTTTGGAGACTAATTTATTTAACGCTGGAATTCGTCCTGCAATCAACGTTGGACTTTCTGTTTCACGTGTTGGCGGGGCAGCTCAAACCAAGTGTATGAAGAAGGTTGCTGGGCCACTTCGTCTTGGTCTTGCACAGTTCCGTGAGCTTGAAGCATTTGTACAGTTTGCTTCTGATCTTGATGAAGCTACTCAAGCACAAATCAATCGTGGACAAAAACTAGTTGAACTTCTTAAGCAAGCTCAATACGCACCGTTGACAGTTGGTCAAATGGTTAGTTTGATTTTTGCTGGTGATCGAGGCTTGCTTGATGATGTCGCGACAGACAAGATCTCTAGATTTAAAGAAGAATGGTTCCAATATTTTGAGTCTAATCATGCAGAGTTGAAGAAAACTCTTGATGCTGGTACTGGCCTTAACGACGATATTGTTAATGAGCTTACTGCTGCGCTGACCAAGTTTAAAGCTGATTTGTTTGCATAAAATGTGATTCAGATACCCCTGGGGTATATTACGTTATTAACGTTCTTCGCCATTGAATATACCCCAGGGGGGTATATTCTGCAATAAAACTTAAGCTATTACTAATTAGATATTAATTCCGTATTTGACATGCTAGGATAGACAATTCTAATCGAGACAAAACCATGGCTACAATTACATTACTAGACAAACAAGGCAAAAAATCATCAAAGGGTCAGGAGATCAGCGATGCATTATTTGGCCTTCAAATTAACGAACATCTTTTATACCTCGCAAAAGTTAGACAAGAGTCTAATGCTCGTGCGGGTACTGCACACTCTAAGACCAGAATGGAAGTTCGTGGTGGTGGTGCAAAACCATGGAAACAAAAAGGTACGGGTAGAGCTCGTGCTGGTAGTAAAACCTCTCCAATTTGGCGTGGTGGTGGAGTGATCTTTGGTCCTCGCAACACTGTCAACTGGACTAAAGGCATGAACAAAAAAGAATCTGCCAGAGCTATCGTTTCAGCTTTATTACTTTTACAAAAGAAGAGCAGATTAACTGCTATTGAAGATCTTGCAATTGCTAATGGCAAAACCAAAGAAATCGCAAGCCTAGTTGAAGCAAGCGGCTTTGCAGGACAAGAAGTTGTTTTTGTTGTTGAAACAGCAAACGACAACACTACGCTTCTTAAGAGAGCAGCTAAGAATTTAATCAAAACCAAAGTACTTCACGTTAACGAACTCAACGTGATAGACCTACTTAAGGCTGACCAAGTTATCGTTAGTAGCAAAGCTATTAGCCAAATTGAGGAGAGATTTGCAGATGTCACACGCGCTTGAAGAAGTATTAAAGAAACCACTAATCACAGAGAAATCTAGTATCGCTGCTAGTACTCTTGATAAGTACACTTTTGAAATCCCAAAATGGGCAACAAAAAACCACGTTAAAGAAGCTTTTACTAAGTACTTCCCAAATCACAAAATACTTAAAGTGAACACTGGATCTATTTTTGGTAAAGCTAAACGTAGTCGCAAAGGATACAGCAATCCTGTTGACCGCAAAAAAGCTATCATCACCGTTGAAGGTGAGCATATCGATTATTTTCCTGAGGTTTAGCTTTTAGTTAGTTTGTTATAGAAATTATCAAAGATGAATGCCGCCATTCTTGCTTGCTGCGTTACGGTCTTCAGTATCAGGGTCGTAACCGAAATTTCTAGGTTTTGGTTGCTTTGATTTCTTTTTAGCTTCAACAGCAGGGGCATCTTGAGTAGGCTTTTGATTTTTAGCGACAGGCTTAGCTTGAATCAAAGCTTGATTCGCAACAAAGAGCGCTTTGCAAATATCTTTTGCCGTGATGAGGTCTTCATCAGTACCAATTTCTTCATCCGGAGCATTTTTTGCACGAACTTCATCTCTTCGTTTTTGTAATGCAGCATATCTCGGAGTTCCATCTGGATTCAAATGGGCAAATTCACCAGACTCTGCTGCTTTAACCAGTGCCGGAGCTCTGGCTGCTGCCAAGACTTGATCTGAAAATAAGGATAATGGCTTAGACATAGTAATACAACTTATCTTATTAGCTAAGATTTACATGGAATTCTAGCATATCTAGGTATTAACACCCAAAAACCATGAATATTAAATTAAATATCCAATCAATATAAGACAGCTATAATAAACCACAGGACTCCTTATGTTACTCAATATCGGAGCAAAATTTATGAGATCCCACAAGGATTCCAGTCGTTCAGTGCCAGCAAGCACTAAACCAAACCTTGCCACGTCTCAACAAACACCAGCTTCCTTGTTTGCTGCTCAAGAAGAAAATGAAAATGGCAACCAAGCCATATATTTTCAGCTCAATCAATTCACCAATAGCTACCAAATTGGTGACGATATTACAGTCCAAGTGCTTGGACTGAAGGACATTGTTAAAGACCAGCAAGGACAAATCAAAGACTTAAGACTCGCGCTCAAAATCAGAATCAAGGATCCTAATAGCTACATCATCAGCCAGAAAGCAGGTCAAGCTGGTTACAATAGCAATGAAACAATCGAACATGATTTTCGTTCAGCAGGATCCGAGGATAATCCTGGACCAATATTTATTAGTATCAGCCCTCAAGACATCATTCTTATTGGCGATAAAACCAATAAACCATATGAAATAGAGCTCAGCCTAAGCAATGATTGCTACCAACAAATCAAGAACAAAAACCAAATCAAACTTATTGTTCATAGTGATAAAGAAATATTCAGCGGCGCCTACTCAGAACCGCATAAACGAACTCAATGGAATGCTTATGGCAAACCGGATACAAGCGCCTACCCTGATGAATTAAGTAGTTTTGCTCGAACACTACTAGCAAATAGAGGCTATAAGCCAGAAGAGAAGCTCGATTATTTCATGGTTGATAAGCCTGAATCAGTGCCAGGCACTGAGATTCCATACATGGATAAAGCTCTAAACAAAATCCTTACTGCAATGCAAGCAGGTAAAAAAATCGCTGTCTATGGTGACTATGATGTAGACGGAACTACTGCTGTCTCTATCTTACTAAGAACTTTTAAGCAGCTTGCTTACAGCGACAAAGTTAGCTTCTATGTCCCGCAAAGACACAAAGAAGGTTATGGCTTCAATCAAAAAGCAATTGACAAACTTGCTCAGGACTATGATTTACTTCTCAGTGTTGATCTTGGAACTAATAGCAATAAACTAATTCAACACGCACAAGAGCAAGGACTAGAAGTGATAGTTACTGACCATCATAATATTCGGCTTGAGGCTCCAAAGGGCGCTTTACTGGTAAACCCCAAAGCCTTAGACGATGACAAACACCCTCTCTATGAGCTGTCTGCTGCAGGGCAAGCACTCAAACTTGCAGAATTATTACTCAAAAAATTTAGGCAAGATGACTACTTAATCAATCTCAAAACACTTGCAGCCTTAAGTACAGTCGCTGACCAGGTCAATTGTGTTGGTGAGAACAGAAGCATAGTACAAGAAGGACTTTCAAGCCAAGCTGTTAACAAGGGCATGCAGGCAATACCTGGACTCAAAGCATTAATAGAAGAGGCTGGTGTGCATAGTAATCCAATACTTAGTGGCTATCATCCTGATGATGTTGCCTTTCGGCTTGGTCCTATCATTAATGCTGCTGGCAGGCTCGATCATGCCAAAGACATAGTTGAGATGTTTAGCTCTGATGATGAAGAACGAGTATTGAAACTAGCTAAAGAAGCTAAGTCCAATAATGATAAAAGAAAAAAACTAGAGAAGAAAGTCGTCAGTCAAGGTTTTGACGAGCTTGCTTGGACTTATAAGCCAGGCTCTGACAAAGTTATAGTCCTTGCCAATGAAGCTTGGAATAAGGGCGTCATTGGACTAGCAGCTGGGCGCATCATGGAATATCTACCTCTACCAGTGTTTGTTGGATTCATTGGCGAAGATCAAACTACTTTCTCCGCCCGTAATCCTTATGACTATCTTGGAATTGATATCACCGATGTATTAGCTCAAGTAGCTCAAGAATTTGAAGAATTGACTGGTAAGGAGCTTAAATACGGCGGGCACAAAGCAGCAGCAGGTTGTAGCTGTGATAATAAAGATCTTGAATCATTCAAAAACTTAGTACATAAACATTTTGCTCAAGCAATTCCAGATGATTACGAACCTATCCAGCAAATTAATATTGAGCATTGTATCGGACTTAAAGAACTAGTACCCCTGTTCAATCAAGAAGCTAAAGTTCTACCATTCGGCAATGGTTTTAATAAGCCCTACTACCTTACAATGCCGGTCACGGCAAAGCTTAGTGGCAGAAGCGCAAAAGCCGTTCTTGAAAATGGCCAGAGACCTGATGCTGTGCAACTAGAACTCTATGAGGAAGGATCTATCATCAAGCCCTTCTTAGAACAGATCAATAGAAGTCCAGAGCTTGGTAATTCATCCATAATAAGCACTCATGGTGATTACTCTGAATCAGCAGTCATGTTTCGTCGCGGTAAAGAATTCCTAGAAGACTTTCTTTGGCAGCAAAATAAACCATTCATGTTTGTATTAAGACCAAGCTTTAGTTCATATGATCAAAGCTTTCGCTTTCAAGTTGAAGACTGGAAAGTTTATGATCCTGAGAATTTAGACCCTGCTCTATACAGTAGACTGGAGCCTAGATCATGAGAGCAAATTTGTTTGACTGGGCAAAAGATCACCCAGAAAGGATTAGCAGTGATGCGTCAAGCCCAGTAGCAGCAAGTACTCCTGTGAGCCCAAAGCCTGCTCCTTCAGTTCAACCAATAAAAGAAGCCTCTCTTAATCCACCAGCCCTGCAAGCAGACCTTGATCGAGCTAACCCGAATCAACTCAGGGCAATCAAGAACTATCAAGGACCAATGTTTATTCAAGCAATTCCTGGTGCTGGTAAGACTGAAACAATTGCAACTAAAATTGCGTACTTATTAACTAGTAATGAAATTGATCCCAATGACAAACCAAACCCAGATGAAGTCCTAATACTTAGTTTCTCTGATGATGCTCGTCAGAATATGCAAGAAAGACTCAAATCTAAGCTTGATATTAAAACTGCTGAACAAATAGAAGTGAAGACCTATCATTCATTTGCAAGAAAAATTATTGCTGACAATCCTCAAATCAAACGCTTTGCTGCCATGGGCAGATTGATAGACGAAAATGAGAAGTTTGAGCTTATAGAATCAATCATTGATGATTTACCGAGCCTTATTGAGATCAATGAGACTGATAGAGTAGGGAAATATCAAAACCTTGAACGCAGTCCTAGGTTATATAGCAATAACAAAGAACTTGTTAAAGAAGCTTGCAAACATATCACCGAGCTTAAAAAACTTAACATCGATCCAGATCAGTTCTACTCAGCTTCATTTGCTGATGGTGGGGCTGATCTTCCAGCCAATGATTACCCAAGATTCCTGCGCAATGCAGCTCGCAATGAATTAATTAAGAACTTTGCACTTCAGCCATTAACCAAGACTGACAATTCTGATTGGCGTAAAGCCAAACAAAGACTAGAAGACGAAAAAGAAATCGAGATCTTCCTTTCTTTACTAGATGCTATCTCATATCGCCAGCGCTACCAAAAAGATAGTCAATATCTAGAAGCCCCTTACCGTAAGATGATTAGAGCACTTAAGGATAAAGCCATGCTAGACCAAGCTCAAGAAGGTGGCAGCCTGCGAAGACATTTTCGAGACTTACTCTTGAGTTTTTGTGGACTAGAAATCAAAACCAGAAGAAACAAAAGCAAAGCGAGAGGAGAAAAATATCTAAAATCTAATTGGATAGAGCATAAATTCAAACTTGAAGACCTTGCATTGGTCTATAGAGAATACATTAAAGAATTAAAGCAACACCAAGCCCATGATTTTGATGACCTAGTACCAAAAGTAGTAGCCGAATTGGCTCATAACCCTGAACTCAAAGAACTCTACTCTAACAAATATCAATATATTTTTGGAGATGAATTTCAAGATACCAACTCAGCTCAATATCAATTAATGAGAGAGATTGCTGCTCAAGATGAAGCTTCCATGAAATCAAGTAATGTTTGTGTAGTTGGTGATCCAGACCAATCAATATTTGGTTTTCAAGGAGCCGCTTCTGAGAACAGTTATAAGTTCATTCAAGACTTTAACCCACTGATAGTAAGGTCTAATCAAAATTACCGAAGCCAAGCAGCAATATTAGAGTCAGCTGATCATCTTCGAGGACATAATTATTTACAACACGATTTAGAGCAAGGATCAACAAAAACCGGTCTAGTGGCAGAGGCTAACTCACTAGAATATCCCTATAAGGCAGTAACTATAGATCATCATCAAGATATTGATACAAGCCTAGTTCATATCGCCAATCAAATTGAAACCATGATTGACCCTAATGGACAAGCTATTGATCCAAGTAGTATTGCAATATTATGCAGAGAAAATAGGGACTTAGCAGAAATCGCAAGAACTCTAGCTGCAAGAAAAATCCCTCACAGCGTAGAAGCCAAAACAAACCTACTCAGTGACAAGGATATAAATCTACTACATAAATTATTTCAAGTCATTGCAAGTCCAGATGCCAATAGTGATAAAGCTAACACTAACTTTGTTAGCTTACTACTGTCACCAGCTCTATTAAAATCCCAGGTCTACCTAGAACATGAAATCAAGACCAAAGATATACTGGAAGCTAGTGCCAGCTATAAACAAGCCATATTAGATCATCAATTTCAAGGCTCCTTGTTTGAATACTTGCAAGCTAATAGCACTAAGCTTGAACCAATAATTGATTTATTTCAAGACTATTCCAATAAGGTACACTATGCAGATTTTGGACAACTCTTTGCACATGCAATTAAAGATTTTGGGTATTTCAATCTGCTTTATAGTGATGCAAATAAATCACTTGATGCCACTGGTGCTGATCTAGAAAGCATATGGCAAAGAAGAACAAAGCTTCAGCGCTTAACGGAGTTTGCTCAGAGTATTGATGCTAGAACAATAACCAGAGTCAATAATGAAGAGCAGGCTAGAGGAATTGATAAATTTCTCCATCTGTTGAATTACCTGCAGGCTAAAGAACTTGGTATCAGGCTAAAGAACCCTGGCAATAAATCAGGTGTCAAAATCCTTACCGCACACAAATCCAAAGGCAAGGAATGGGATCATGTCATGATCTACAAAGCCAATAGAGGACATTGGGGTAATAAGAACAACAGTAATATGATCAAGATGCCACCTACTCTAGGGCGGGATCCAACTAGTATCGAGCAAGCTATTAGTGATGAAGAGGAAGAGCGCCGTCTCTTTTATGTCGCTATGACTAGAGCGCGCAAGACCTTAAGCATTCATAGCAACGCTGAGACCAAACTTGGTGAAAGCTGCCAGCCATCAAGCTTTGTGAATGAACTGATGACCAATCCAAAAGAAGATTCAATTCAATCTACTTATCATCAAGCAGATTACCGTACTGAACTATTAGCTGAATTAACAGGCAAGCGAGACGATAGACCATGGTCTGAGCAAGCAATGGCTATTGATCTTGACTATCTTAAAGCTAGAGTTGAGACAGTTAGACTCAATCCAACCAACCTAAACTTATTTGAAAATTGTGCTAGAAAGTTTGCATTACAAGAATTACTAGCGGGTGTACTTCAAATCAAATCCTTTGCATTTGGTAAGGCTATTCATGGTGCATTGGAGCGATATTTCACTGAGCTCAAGAGCTTACAAGAAGCGAATTTGAAGGCTGATGGTAAGTGGAAATCTGGCAAAGCGCCTATTTATAAAGATCTTGGCCAAAAATTACGCGATTATTATACTGAAATAATCAAATTACAAAACTGGCCAGCAAGCGAAGAAGAGAGCTACCTGGAACGAGGTCACACCATGCTAACTAACTACTTTAATAAACATAGCCGTGCTGACGACTCCAAGAGCCTCAAGATATTTAGAGATCTAAGAATAATAGATGTTGAAACTTCACTGCGCAATCGTTTTGAACATGAAGGTCTATCAATTCCTAGCAATGGACGTATTGATCTAATAGTCGAGATTGAAGACCAAGATGGTATCAAACAAAAAGTAGTTATTGACTTTAAAACCTTTGCGCCAGATCAAGATGATAAAACTAATCCTGGCGGCAAAATCCATACCCAAATGGGCTTGTACAATTTGCAACTAGAAGTAGAACAAGCAGCTGGCAAGATAGACTTTGTGCCACATAATTATCAAGTTCATTTTATGGAAGCTGACTCTAGAAATAATTTTCATGATAAGTCCGTCAAACCCAGTACTGAAGAATTATTAGAACTCAAGAAGAGAGCCGCTGATAGCTACCAAAAAATACAAAATCTAGAATTCCCCATGACTGATGATCACGCTAAATGTTTAGATTGTATTTTTAGGCTTGCATGTAATAGGTAGTTAAACAGCAATTCTTAATGAGAATATTCTCAACTAGCGGACTCTTACGGATGTAGGTCTGGCCAACTATGAA